>JAQUSB010000049.1 GCA_028715345.1 Candidatus Omnitrophota bacterium
GGGATGAGCCCGACGGAAACCAGGAGTGTGTCGCATTCTATCACGACCTCGGTGCCCGGAACGTCGTTCATATTACCGTCCACCTGCACCATGCTTATCTTCTCGACCCTGTCCCTGCCGTAAATTTTCGATATTTTATGATTGAAATACATCGGTATGCCGAAATCCTCGACGCACTGGACGACGTTCCTGACGAGGCCGCGCGTATGTTCCTGTATCTCGACGATCGCTTTGACCTTCGCACCCTGCAGGGTAAAGCGCCGCGCCATTATGAGGCCTATGTCGCCGGAACCGATTATCACTACCTCTTTGCCGGGTAAAAGGCCGTCTATGTTTATGAGCCTCTGGGCAAGGCCTGCGGAAAAAATACCAGCGGGCCTTGTGCCGGGGATATGGACCATTTCGCGCGTCCTCTCGCGGCAGCCCGTCGCCATTATGAGGGCTCTCGGCCGGACGACGGACATCACGCCGGGTTTCAGATATGTGATCGTCTTATCTTTTTTGAGGTTTACGGCGAAAGAACGCGGGGATATTTCGATCCCGGGTATCGACCTTATCTTTTTTATGAACCTGTCGGCGTATTCCGGCCCGGTGAGAAGTTCCTTAAAATACGCGAGGCCGAAGCCGGTATGTATGCACTGGTTCAGTATCCCGCCCAGGTATTGGTCGCGTTCTATAAGAAGGATATCCTTTACGCCGTTCTCGTAAGCGGATATTGCGGCGGCCATTCCCGCCGGCCCGCCCCCGACCACCACAAGATCGCGTCTTTTAACCATCGGACCTGTCCTCTTTGACGATCTCAGAGCCGGCGCCGCGTTTCGAGATGCCCGTCACCGGCTTCTTCGCTTCTTCCGCGAGTATCTTCAAAAGGCGCGAGGTGCAAAAACTGCCGTGGCACCTGCCCGCCTGAGCGCGCGTCCTGAATTTTATACCGTCCATCGTTTTCGCGCCGCGCGCTATCGCCTCGCGGATCTCTTTGGACGAGACCATCTCGCACCTGCAGACGATATCGCCATAGGAGGCGTCTTTCTTTATCAATTTTTTCGCTTTCGAAAGAGGCATCGAGAATAAATGGTATTCCTTAGGGCGGTGCTTGTGAAAAACGAGCTTCCTCTTTATTGCCAGGCCGTTCTCCTTCAATATGCCCGTCACCATTAAAGCTATCGCGGGCGCCGCCGTGAGCCCGGGCGACTGTATGCCCGCCACATTTACAAAACCCGGCGCCTTCGCTTCATGCCTTATAATGAAATCGTCCCCGGCCGTGGGCCGCAGCCCGGCAAAATAAGCGATGATATCGTTCTCGTTTATCGAGGGAACAAGTTTTTTAGCGCCTTCGAGCACTTTCTCAAGGCCTGCCTCCGTGGTGGAGAGGTCCTCTTTATTGTCCGCATCCTCCGCAGTGGGCCCTATCATCGGGTTACCGTCGGATGTCCTTGTAACGAGTATGCCTTTGGATTCTTTCGAAGGGAGCGGGAATAACAGATGCCTGGTCAGGTTTTCGCGTTTCTTATCCAGCATAAATTCCTCGCCCTTCCTGGGACGGATCTTAAAATCATCCACGCCCACCATACGCGATACTTCATCTGCATATAACCCGGCTGCATTTATCACATATCGGGCGTAAAAATTGCCTTTCGGTGAAATTATTTCGAATCCCGGCGCTTTCATAAGGATATTTTCGACCTTGACCCCGGTATGTATCTCGACGCCGTTCCGGGCGGCGTTCTCGGCGAAATCATAGACCCAGCGATAAGGACTGATTATCCCCGCCGTCGGAGCATAGAGCGCGGCCACAGCCTCACCCGACAGGTTCGGCTCGTTCTTCTTAAGCCAGGCTTTCGTCACCATCCTCAATAACGGCACCCCGATCGCCTTGCCGTCTTTTTCCAGCTGCAGGAGACGGGCATGTTCTTCGTCATTGAACGCGACGATGAGCTCGCCCACCTGCTTAAAATCGACGCAAAGTTCCCGGGCGAATTTCTTCGTAAGGGCATTGCCCTGCACGCAAAGTTTTCCTTTAAGCGTGCCCGGCGAGTGCTGCGTGCCGGGGTGGATTATACCGCTGTTCGATTTCGATACGCCGAAGGCAAGCTCCGCCTCTTTTTCCAGGAGCGCGACGCGTATTGTGTAATGCGCCAGTTCGCGCGCTATCGCAGTGCCTACCACACCGCCCCCGATTATCACCACGTCATATCGGTTCATTTGGTCAAAGTTCTCTCCACCGCTTCGCGCCAGCCTTTATACAACCTGGCCGCGGTCTTGGACGGCATACGCGGTTTGAATACTCTGTCCGCCGCCCAGCATCGTTTTATCTCATCCGTGTTTTTCCAGAAACCGACGGCGAGCCCGGCAAGATACGCCGCGCCCAGAGAAGTCGTTTCCACGATCTTCGGCCTGATGACATTTATCCTGAGAATGTCCGCCTGGAATTCGCACAATAGGTTATTCACTGCCGCTCCTCCGTCTACTTTGAGCGATCTTATCTTTAATTTCAGATCTTTCTGCATCGCGTCGACCACATCTTTGGTCTGGTAGCACATCGCTTCCAGCGCCGCGCGCACTATATGGCTGGGGCGCGTGCCTCTGGTGATGCCGTATATGGCGCCGCGCGCGTCCTGGTCCCAATAAGGGGCGCCGAGCCCGACAAGCGCCGGCACGAAATATACCCCCTCGTTCTCGACGACAAAACGCGCCATAAGTTCGGATTGCGAAGCATGCGTCAATAGTCCCATCTTGTCGCGCAGCCATTGTATCGCAGCGCCCGCGACGAATATCGCGCCTTCCAGCGCGTAGACCGGTTCGCCTTGCGCGCCGCATCCCAAGGTAGTGATAAGTCCGTATTTAGAGACAGGCCTCTTCCGCCCGGCGTTCATCAGGACGAAACATCCGGTGCCGTAGGTATTTTTCATCGTGCCGGGATCGAAACAGGTCTGCCCGAATAACGCCGCCTGCTGGTCGCCTGCCACTCCCGTTATGGGTATCCCCGCGGGAAGGCGCCCTATCTTCGCCGTATAACCGAATAGCCCGGAAGACCTCTTCACCTCCGGGAGTATCTTTTCGGGAATAGAGAATTTCCTAAGTATCGCCCTGTCCCACTCCAGGCGCCCGATATTAAAACACATCGTCCGCGACGCGTTGGTATAATCCGTAGCGTGAACTTTGCCGCCGGTGAGCTTCCATAATACCCACGAATCCGTCGTGCCGAAACATATTTCGCCCCTTTTCGCTCTTGCCATCGCGCCCGGCACATTCTTCAGTATCCACTCTATCTTTGTAGCGGAAAAGTAGGCATCGATCGGCAGCCCCGTCCTCTCCTTAAAAAATTCGTTCGCGCCTTTAGTCTTTTTTATCTCGTCGCAGCGCCCGGACGTCCTCCTGCACTGCCACACTATCGCGTTGTGGACAGGCTTCCCGGTCCGGGCATCCCACATCACCGTCGTCTCGCGCTGATTCGTTATGCCGATCGCGGCGATAGAGCCGGTTGGCACTTTGCGCAGGACTTTCTGGATGGAATCGTTGACGCTCGCCCAGATATCGCGCGGATCGTGCTCGACCCATCCCGGTTTCGGGAAATGTTGGGGAAATTCCCGGTACGCGGAGGCGACCTTGCGCCCTTTTTTATCGTAAATCACCGCGCGGCTGCCGGTCGTCCCCTGGTCTATCGCTAAAATATAACGCATCTATATTCTCCTCTCGACCCATTTCAGGATCTCTTCGAAAACAGATTCCTTGCCGACCTCTATCGAAAGCGAGTGATACATCTCCGGAAATTCCATAAAAGTCTTGTCTTTCACTTTGAGGGCGCTGAATATGGCCTCGGCCGCCGCGGGATCTACGATCTTATCCTCTCCGGAGACAAGGAAAAGCACGGGGACCCGGAAATTATTCCCAAGATTTTTTGCCGCAAACTGCATCCTCAATATCTCTAAAATAAGTCTCGCCGGCACAGTGCGATATTCCCGCGGGTCGCGATCCATATTCTTTATATATTCCGCGTCGCGCGTGCACATGGCGGAATTGAAAGGCAATTTAAACTGTTTGTTCTTGTCATACAAAAGGTGCGCGAAAATACCGAAAGCGTCGGAGAGCGCCGGCCTATACCTGCTTGCGAAAGCCGGCGATAAACAAACAATGCCCGCGAACAGCTCCGGCCTGTCCGCCGCCAGAAGGAAAGAGACGACGGCGCCCATGCTTTCTCCGATTATGAATATCTTCTTCGAAGGATCGTTTTTCAGGATTATGTCGTAGAGGGCCGCTATCTTCTCGGCGCTCCCTTTTCGGGTAAAATCTCCGAGTTCGATCGCGTAAGACGATATGCCGTTATTGAGGAAAAAATCGCCGAGCGCTTCCCATCTTCCGGCATGCGCGCCGAGGCCGTGGACCAGTAAAAAAACACATTTGGGCGACGACAGCCCCCATTGCCTGTATCCGATGTTATTTTCTGCGCTATTTAGCATTATTTAAAAAGGCTTTTGTACTTGCCGTAACCCTCTTTTTCCAGATCTTCGGCCGGAATAAAACGCAATGACGCCGAATTTACGCAATATCGAAGGCCTGTGGGTTTCGGCCCGTCGGGGAAGACGTGCCCGAGATGCGATCCTGCCCCCTTGCTCTTGACTTCCGTCCTCTCCATACCGAGCGACTCATCTTTACTTTCGACGATATTGCCCGGCTCCAGAGGCTTCGTAAAACTGGGCCAGCCGGTCCCTGAATCGAATTTATCGGTCGAAGCGAAAAGCGGCTCGCCCGATACCCTGTCGACGTAAATACCTTTCCTGCGGTTATCCCAGTATTCGTTATTAAAGGCCGGCTCCGTCTCGCATTTTTGCGTCACGTCATATTGCATCGGCGTAAGTTTTCTCTTTAAAAAATAATTCTCGCGGCCCGAAGCTTTTTTATAAAGCTCGTAGTTTGCCGGGTTCTTTTTGTCATAGTCCTGGTGATATTCTTCGGCGGGATAGAAAGGCGAGGCTTTGATTATCTGCGTCGCGACGGGCTTATCGAATCTTCCGGACTTATCAAGCGCCTTTTTGGACTTTTCCGCCGCCGCTTTCTGTTTTTCATCATGATAAAAGACGGCCGTTTTATATTGGCTTCCCCTGTCCGCAAATTGCCCGCCCGTATCGGTAGGGTCTATATTCTGCCAGAATACTTCTAAAAGACTGTCATATGATATTTTGGCGGGATCATAAGTAACCTCGATAGCTTCCCTGTGGCCGGTCGCTCCGGACGACACTTCCTCGTATGTAGGATCCGCTTTATCGCCGCCGGTATAACCTGAGACTACGCTCACAACACCGTCCATCTTTCCGAACACCGGCTGCATACACCAGAAGCACCCGCCGGCAAAAGTGGCTTTTTCATATTTAGGGGCGGCATATACCGCGGAGGCCAGAGTTGTAATAAAAAGCAGGACGATGATCTTCTCTGCCATAACTTCTCCTTGTTTAGAACTATTGCTTACCCCGCAGGCTCTCTACGAGATCACATTCTTTTTCAAAAAGATGTTCATTCGTTCTCACAGCATCGCCGAACTCCAGGTTCTGGCCGGCGCGCCTGTCATAAGACGGCCAGTTTGGAAGGCCGGGGCCGTTAGGGTTGCCCGTCTTGGCGAAAGTTACCCAGCAATCCATCATAAGGCGTGAAAGTCCGAGGTCTTTATCGTTGTAGCCTTCCATAGTATTCAAATTACCGAAAACATACGCTATCTCAAGGCCGTGATACGCGCCGCTTTTTTTGGCATCCTCGGTATCCGGGACGCGCGTAAATTGATACAGGTACGCTTTTGCTTTCTTCTTTTTCATCGAATCCGCTACAAATCTCGCCGGCC
>JAQUSB010000050.1 GCA_028715345.1 Candidatus Omnitrophota bacterium
CGGGATTCGGGTGGGGGCACGGAGCGGGCATGTGCCAGTGGGGCGCGTACGGCCTGGCGCGCAAAGGCAAGAAAGCGAACGAGATACTGAAATTCTACTACCCCGGCGCCGAGATCTCCACCATGGATAAGATCAAACTGTAAAATTTTTCGACACACCAGAATGTGCTATGTCAAAGTGGTTCGCAAGGACGTGCGATTTTTAACCATGTAAAAATCGCACTCCGTAAATTTGCCCGGACCCTGCCGGGCAAATTTAAGGCCTTGCTCACCACTTCGCCGCATCACATTCCGGGTAAGTTAAAATTTGCATTAGGAGAGCTTTGATGAAAATTGGGATTAGGAGCGATACGACTAATTAATGAAAATTCAAAAAATATTTAATTCTAAGGTGCTTCGTAAAAAATTATATGATATAACTCTTATACTCATTGGCATTATTTTGACTATTTCTTTTTCCCAATATGTCATTCCGTTTTTTGCGAAAAATATAGTTCACAGGAATGAATTATTAAACGTGACTCTATTGGGTATACCAGAAGCGGAAGCGCATGTTGAAAAAGATTCAATAGAATATTATTTTAGCTTAAACAATACACACAATGATATTTCTTTAGAAGATATAGATGTGAATATAAAATTCCAATCTGTAATCGATAAGGAGAGTGTACACCAGGATATGGGCGTTTTAGGTTTGGAAATACAGAAAGGGGAGAGTGCCAAGAATTCTAACCATGCAAACATAAAAATTGAGAAAATATTTCCAAGCGGTGCGTTAGTAGTGATTTTTTCAGTCAGAAAAAATCAATTTGGGAAACCGCCGTTTCATGTATGGGATTTCAGAAACAACGTTTGTAGTATCGAATATAGTTACGGCTATCTCGGATCGACGGTCCGTCGAAAAATTACGAAATTGTTTCCTGGTGACTTAAAGGAATCTGCAGAGAATAAATTTGCTCGTGTAAACGTATCTTCCAATAGCGTATGTCCATCAACTAAAAAAAATATGGAGGTGTTGATGCATAATTTATTCATATGGTTTTCGGGCTTGCTATTCTCGGTAGCGGCAGGGCATATTCTAATAAAATGGCTAAATTTAGCATTAAGGAAATATGTAGGAACTAGTGAAAAACCCGCAAAACTAACGCCGACGATTGGGTGTATAGAAAGAGCAATATATACCATTTTCACTGCTTCCCACGCATATAATTATATACTTGTATTGTTTGGCATCAAAATAGCTCAGCGGCTGATAACATTTACAAAGATAACGACTGACGAAGAACTTGAAAAAGCGGGACAGCATGCTAATGTGTTTTTAATTTGTAATATTGCATCTTTAGTTTGTGGTCTCTTAGGGGGTGCATTAATTTCATTTTTTAGCTTAAAATAAAAGTGCATTGAAAATTTAAGCCCAACTCAGCACAAATCCTTTAACGGAATTCCTTATGTGCAATAAAATAAAAAAACATGATGACCAGTTAGTCTGCATTATAGGTTAGCGAGAGATTTAAAAGAAGATGAAACTTTCCGAATTCGATTATAACTTGCCGAAAGAATTGATCGCGCAATATCCCGTAAGCCAGAGAGAGAAGTGCCGGCTCATGGTGATCGACCGCGAGACCCGGTCGATCTCTCATAAGAGGTTCGAAGATATTGCCGGCTACTTCAAAGCGGGCGATCTCATCGTTTTGAATAATACGAAAGTGATACCGGCCAGGTTGTTCGGCAAGAGAAAGTCGGGCGGGAAGGTCGAGTTATTTCTCTTGGAAAAGAAGAACCCTGTTTGTGAGGCGCTCGTAAAGCCCGGGGCCAGGATCAAGGATGGCGAAAAAATAGTATTAGAGTCCGGTGATGAAGTCGAAGTCATGAGCCGCGGCGAGGCGGGCAGGTTCGTCAGGTTTGCACGGCCGCTGGACGATATTATAGGCCAGGCAGGCCATATACCGCTTCCCCCGTATATCGACAGGGACGACGAAGAGTCGGACAAAAGTAATTACCAGACCGTCTATAGCGCGCGGCCGGGCGCTACGGCGAGTCCGACGGCCGGGCTCCATTTCACGAAAGAACTGCTCGATAAGATAAAAGGCGGCGGCGTCAGGATCGAATATGTGACGCTGCATACAAATTACGGGACATTCGCGCCGATAAAGACCGACGATGTCGAATTGCATAAGATGCACAGAGAATCTTTCGAGCTGCCCGAGGCGGCGGCGCGCGCGATAGCCGAGACGAAGGCGTCCGGCGGCAAAGTATTCGCGGTCGGAACGACCTCGACGCGCGTCCTTGAATATTGCGCTGGTGATATCGCCGGGCGCAGCGGCAGTACCGATATGTTCATTTACCCGGGCTACGAATTCAAGGTCGTCGACCATCTCATAACGAATTTCCATTTGCCGAAATCGACCCTGATGCTTTTGGTGAGCGCGTTCGCGGGTAAGGACCTTATAATGGAGGCGTACAAAAAAGCGATAGCCGAAAAGTACAGGTTTTTCAGCTACGGCGACGCCACGCTGATACTATAAATATGTTCAAACTGATCCACAAAGATAAAACTACTAAAGCGCGGCTGGGGAAGCTCACAACGGCCCACGGCGAGATAAATACTCCCGTATTCATGCCCGTCGGCACGCAGGGCACGGTCAAGTCCATCTCGACGCAGGAACTGAAAGATATCGGCGCCGAGATCATTCTCGGCAATGCCTATCATCTTTATTTGCGCCCGGGCCTTGAGATTATCGAAAAGGCCGGAGGATTGCATAAATTTATGGGCTGGGACCGGCCGATCCTGACCGACAGCGGCGGTTACCAGATATTCAGCCTGGCCACTTTGAGGAAATTGAGCGACGACGGCGCCGAATTCTCGTCGCACATCGACGGGTCCAGGCATTTCATAACGCCTGAGAAGGCTATAGATATACAGCGCACGCTCGGAAGCGATATCATGATGATATTGGACGAATGCGTCCACTATCCTGCCGCCAGGGATTATGTCGAGCAATCGCTTGCGCTGACTACAAGATGGGCCTTGCGCGCCAAAAAGCATCTGGACAAGATCCGCGCCGCGCGCGATGACCGGCAGCTTCTATTCGGGATCGTGCAGGGAAGCACGTACCTCGACCTGCGTAAAAAAGCCGTCGAGGACCTCTTGAAGATAGGGTTCGACGGTTACGCTATAGGCGGAGTGAGCGTGGGCGAGCCGGAAAATTTGATACACGAAATCGCCGCTTATACGGCGGCGCTTCTGCCCGAGGATAAAGCGCGGTATACGATGGGCATCGGAATGCCGACCGACATAGTCGAGGCTATCGGTAACGGCATCGATATGTTCGACTGCGTAGTCCCTACCAGGAACGGCAGGAACGGGCAGGCCTTTACATGGGACGGGGACATTCAACTCAGGAACGCGGATCGCAAGGAGGATTTCAGGCCTATAGACGAAACGTGCGAATGTTTTGCCTGCAGGAACCATACGCGCGGCTATATACGGCACCTTTTCAATACGGAAGAGCTGCTGGGCTTGAGACTTGTTTCGTTGCATAATCTGCACTTTTATGTTAAACTTATACGATTATCGCGCGAAGCGATAAGGCAAGACCGTTTCGATGCTTTTAAGAAAGAGTTCCTGAAAAAATACAATACAAAGGAGAAATAAAAATGGGACAAGGGCCGAATCCGTTAATTAATTTATTGCCGATAATATTGATATTTATAATATTCTATTTCCTTCTTATCAAGCCGCAGAAAAAACAGCAGGATCTGCATAAAAAAATGATAGCGAGCCTCAAGAAAAACGATGAAGTCATAACGGCCGGCGGCATTCACGGGACGGTAATGAACGTGAAAGACCACACCGTTACGCTTAAGGTTGACGACAATGTTAAGGTAGAGGTGCAGAAGAACAGCATAGCTACCATGAAGAGGAGGGCAGGAGAATAAATGAATAGAGCTCAGCAATGGAAATTGATAGGCGTTTTCCTTATAGCGGCCGCGTGTGTATGGTTGATCTGGCCGCCGTTCGCCGTTAAAGATAAAGACGGCGCTGTTATACAGAAGGGCAGGATAAACCTGGGCCTTGACCTCCAGGGCGGTATGCACGTTGTGTTGAAAGTCGATACGTCCAAGCTGCCTATGGATGCGCGCAAAGACGCAGTAGAACGCGCGATGGAAGTTATCAGGAACAGGGTCGACCAGTTCGGCGTAGGCGAAATGTCGATACAGAGGCAGGGCGCCGACAATATCATCGTCCAGCTTCCGGGCATAACAGACAGGGAGAGAGCTCTCGACATAATAGGAAAGACAGCCCACCTCGAATTTAAGATAGTTTCCGATAACGCGGAAAACCTCAAAAAGGCCATAAATAATGAACCTGTTGAAGGATACGAATTGAAATACCTGGAAGGGGAGCGCGCCGGGCGCGAACCTCTTCTTTTGGAAAAAGACGCAAGCCTGACCGGCGATCTATTGGTGAATGCCAAGACCGAATTCAGTTCCAGCGGGTTCGGCGAACCTTACGTTTCCCTGACCTTTAACTCTAAGGGCGCGCAGCTCTTTGCCAATGTCACGGCTGCCAATGTGGGTAAGCGGCTGGCAATAGTCCTCGACGGTAAAGTCGTGTCCGCCCCTGTCATCCGCGAAGCGATCCCGTCGGGCCAGGCCCAGATATCGGGAAATTTTTCCGTCGAGCAGGCAAACGACCTTTCGGTAATACTCAGGGCCGGCGCTCTGCCTGCCCCTGTCATAGTGGAAGAGGAGAGGACCGTGGGGCCGCTCCTGGGAGCCGATTCTATAAAGACCGGTCTGCGGGCGGCATGGATAGGCGCATTGCTCGTCGTGATTTTCATGATCTTATATTACAGGCTCGCGGGGCTTGTCGCGACATTTGCGCTGGGCCTGAACCTTCTTATAATACTCGCTTGTCTGGCATTATTCAAAGGGACTTTGACTTTGCCCGGTATTGCGGGTTTGATATTGACGCTCGGCATGTCTGTAGACGCGAACGTCCTCATATATGAGCGAATGCGCGAAGAGCTGGCGCTCGGCAAATCCTTGCGCGCGGCAATAGCGGCAGGATATCACAGGGCATCGTCCGCCATCATCGATTCGAACGTGACCACTATAATAGCGGCCGCCCTTATATTCCAATTCGGGACAGGCCCGATCAGAGGTTTTGCCGTAACGCTGACCATAGGTTTGATCGCGAACTTATTTACGGCCGTTACCTGCACGAGGGTGGTCTTCGAAGTTATGTGCGACCAGTTCGACCTGGCGAAACTTCGCTTCATGCAGTTATTTCGCGCGACAAATTTCGATTTTATAGGCAAGAGGAGGATCTGCTACGTATTTTCCGCGGTAATCGTCATCGCGGGCATCGGTTTATTTATTATGCGCGGCGAAAAGAATTACGCTGTCGATTTCTCCGGCGGAACGCTCCAACAGTATATGTTCACAAACCCCGTCAAGATGGATGAGGTAAGAAAAGTACTCAAAGATATCGGTTATGGAAACGCTTCTATTCAGCAATATGGCAATCCAAAAGAAGTTATCATAAGGACTCAAGCCGATATTACAACGAAACTTTCGGAGGCATTCAGAAAAGACCTGAAAGATAACCCGTTCCAGATATTGAAAGTCGAAATGGTCGGGCCCGCGGTAGGCAAGAACCTCAGGCAGAGCGCGATGTTGAGCCTGCTGTTAGGCCTTGCGGGTATTGCTGTATATATAATGTTCAGGTTTGATCTGAAATATGGCATAGCAGG
>JAQUSB010000023.1 GCA_028715345.1 Candidatus Omnitrophota bacterium
CAGATCTACCGGTTCAGGCGAACCTCGGATTCTCCTGCGAAATTCGAATATATGCCCCCGCCGCTCTTAAAAGACGAAGGCTACAAGAAGCTTTGCGGGTTAGCGTGCGATTCAAAAGGGCGTATCTATGTCGTTGACGGGATCACGGGAGATGTGCGCCGGTATCTGGCGGACTTTAAACCGGATCCTGATTGGAAATTTCAGGCGACACGCCCGGACGGCGGGCCTTTCCTGGATAAAGCGGAAGGGATCGTCGTCGATGAATCGGCGGGAACGCTGTTTTTATCGAGCGATTGGGACGGGATGATCCGCGCGTTCGATCTCGAAACCGGAAAATGGAAAGGCAAGTCTATCGGCAGGGGAGCGGATACGCTGACCGCGAATCCGCTCGGTCGGTCGGTCTTTTCGATGTCTGTGGAAGGGCTTGCCATAATGGATGGCCACCTTTTTGCGGTAGATGAGGGTGAGATCTCCGCGTCGAAAAATTTTCATGGGCACCTGCTGGTTTTCGATATGAAGAGCCCCGTGCTGTATGAAACCGGCGCGGAAAATTGCCGGGAGAGGATGGGCCTCGGTATCGTGGACGGGCTTGTAGGAGCGTTTGGCGCCTACCAATCTCCCGACGGAGTTGCGGTCTTCCCGGGTGACGCTAAGCACCCCGAGCCTATAATAGCGGTCGCGAACCAAGGGGCATACCTGGTCGAGATATATAAGTGGGAAGACATCAGGCGGGAAATAGCGAAAGCGCAGGAAAAAGGGAAGGGCTAAACGGTAAAATTCGCTTGTTTCTGCCGGTAATTCCTATATAATAGAAGTTTATGCGAGTAGTTCGCGAAACGGTCATCGGGATTTATTTTGGTAAAGGAAGATAAAAATGCTCAGAACTTACAACATAGTAGAAGGCAGGCTTTTCGAGGCAGAGGGTTCGCTCGGCACGATACATATTTATACCAGGCCTGAGGAGCGCGAAACGAACTATCTTATCAACGAGCTCAAGATAGATGAACATACTTATAATTCCGCGCTGGATCCGGATGAGCTCGGCCGCCTGGAATTTGAGCCTAATCATATAGCGGCCATCGTCAAGTGCCCGAAGCGCTATACGGCCGCGGATAACTTTTTATTTAAGATATCTTCGCTGGGTCTATTCCTGTTCCCGGACAGGCTTATTGTCGTAGCGAGAGAAGATATCGATATATTCGACAGCAGGATATTCCAGAAATTAAGCTCTATCACCGACGTATTCTTAAAAACGATATTCCGCTGCGTCCAGCATTTCGAAGAGCACCTTCGCGTGATACATAAAGTATCCAATGAGCTCGAAGTCGAGATCAATAAGGCGCTGACAAATAAAGACCTTTTGTATATGTTCAGCCTAGAAAAGAGCCTTGTCTACTATCTGAAAGCTATAGGCTCAAATTCCAGAGTTATCGAAAAGATCAAAGCGAATTCGTCTAAGATGTCGTTGTCGCAGGCTCACAATGAATTTCTGGAAGACATGATAATAGAAGCTACCCAGTGCAACGAAGAAGCGAATATATACCTGCAGGTAATATCCAACCTTATGGACGCGTGGGTTTCCATGGTAAGTAATAATTTGAATTTCCGGATGAAGACCCTCACGATCCTGTCGATCTGCATAATGCTCCCCACATTTATCGTCAGCTTGTTCTCCATGAACGTACAGCTGCCGATACCTCAGCACGAGACCATTATATCATTCTGGTTCATTTCCGCGTTAGCGGCGATGTCTGTAATGATAATCGCTATCCTGTGGTGGCGGAAGAAATGGTAAAAGGCAGGTAAAACCGGATAACCCAAAAGTATAAATATACTATATGAGAAACGTAGAAAAGCACATCAATAAAATAGTCAAGAAGATCAGATTCAGGATCCCCGATGTGGCCGGCGCGCTCGGGAGGCTGACGTCCGAATTGGGAGCCAACGGGGCCGTGCTGGGTGACATAACTAAAGTCCACGCCACTTTAAAATATATGGTGAGGGATTTCATAATATTTTTCGACGACAAGAATCATTTCCTGAAGACCATGTCCGCGATAAAAAAACTCAAAGAATATAAGATACTGGCTATAGACGACGAGGTTTTGAGGATACACGAAGGCGGCAAGATAGCGGTAAAGTCGCTGGTCGAAATGAACAGCCTTAGCGACCTGAGGATGATATATACGCCCGGCGTCGCCCAGGTCTGCAGCCATATCCTGCATAATCCGTCTCTGGCCAGGTACTATACTTCTATAGGGAACACTGTCTGTATAGCCACGAACGGCTCGGCTGTCCTCGGGCTGGGCGATATCGGGATATTGCCGGCCATGCCTGTGATGGAGGGGAAATCGGTCATTCTCAATAAAATGGCGAACGTGAACTGTATACCCATTTTAATGAAAAGCGATGACGCCGATATGATCGTGAATACGCTTTCCTGTATCGCGGATACGTTCGGCGTTATCATGATAGAGGACGTCAAGGCGCCTCTCTGCTTCGAGGTAGAGGAGAGATTACAGAAGAAAGTCAAAATGCCCGTGTTCCACGATGACCAGCACGGCACCGCTACGGTTATTCTGGCGGCGCTTATAAAGACCCTTAAAATGACGGGCAGGAAAAAGGAAAAGGTGAAAGTGGTCATAAACGGCGCCGGCGCAGCAGGGATGGCGACCTGTAAGATGATACTTAAATACGGTTTTAAAAATATAGTTATATGCGATACTACCGGGGCCATTTATAAAGGCAGAAGTAAAAATATGAATCCGTATAAAAAAGAACTGGCTTGCCTGACAAATAAAAAAATGGAAAAGGGCCTATTGCCGGACGTCATAAAAGAGAAAGATATATTTATAGGATTGTCGGCTCCCGGCATCGTTACGGCGGAAATGGTAAAGAGCATGAATAAGCGCCCGATCATTTTTGCCCTGGCCAACCCTATACCGGAAATACATCCTAAAGATGCTTTGGAAGCCGGGGCCGCGATAGCGCTGGACGGCAGGACTATAAATAATGCTCTCGTATTTCCCGGTGTTATGCGGGGTACGCTTGACGCGCGCGCGCCGAAGATAACCTATCGTATGAAATTTGCCGTAGCGGAAAAGCTGGCGCAAATTGCCAACAGGAATGAATGCGTGCCCAATTTTATGAATACCGCCGTGCATAAAGAAGTGGCGCGGGCAGTATTTCTCGCGGCAGACGGCAAATAAAGTTGATGTTTTAAAAAAATGTGATAAAATTATAGTATTATGACAGATAAAAGGGGGACAGATCTTAAAATCTTACTCTCTTTGTAAAACATTTCGTCCGAAGAGGCGGGGTGTTTTTTTTATTGTTCTAATTCCAGAGAGGGGGTAATGATAACATGATATTCAAAAATAAAGTTTTAATGATCGGATACGGCTCCGTAGCCCGATGCATCCTGCCGATCCTTCTTAAGCATATTTCCATACCTTACAAGAACATTACGATAATCGATTTCGTGGACAAGAGAAAAGAGCTTTTGCCATGGACGAGGCGCGGGGTTAAATTCTTTCAGGAGAAAGTCACCCCGATCAATATTTCCCAGGTCCTGTCGGAACACGTTTCTTGCGGCGGTATCATAATCGACGTATCGTGGAATATCGATTGTGTCGATATGCTCAACTGGTGCCACGAGAACAAAGTCCTGTATGTCAATACCTCGGTGGAAGATTGGGACCCGTACGCCGACATTCACATCAAAACACCGTTCCAAAAATCCTTATACTATCGGCAGAAAGAAATACAAAAGATAGCGTCCAAGTGGAAAGGCCCGGCGACAACGGCGGTTTTGGACCACGGGGCCAACCCCGGGCTCATTTCTCATTTCACAAAAAAAGGCCTTGTCGACATCGCGCAAAAAATATTGGGCGAAAATAATCTCTCGTCGAAGATCAAGCATAGGATCAAAGAATGCCTGAAGGCAAAAGTATTCTCTCACTTAGCGAAAGAATTGAACGTCAAAGTCATTCATATAAGTGAGCACGATACGCAGGTCACGAACAAGCCCAAGAAATCCAATGAGTTCGTCGGGACGTGGAGCATAGAGGGCTTGAGGGAGGAGGGGATAGCGCCCGCCGAAATGGGCTGGGGGACGCATGAAACGGACATACCGTTATTTTCGACATTTCCGCCCGCGAACAGTAAGAACCAGATATTCCTGTCTCAGATGGGAATGAATACGTGGGTCAGGTCATGGGTCCCGAACGAAGAAATAATCGGGATGGTCATACGCCACGCCGAAGCTATAAGTATTTCCAACCATCTTACGGTCAGGGAAAAAGGGAAGGTGGTCTATTGCCCGACGGTGCATTACGCGTATATGCCCTGCAATGAAACGATAACGTCTCTTTATGAGCTAAGATGCAGGAATTACGACCTTCAGAAGAACCTTAGGATCATGAGCGATGAGATCACGGAAGGCAATGATATCCTGGGCGCCCTTATCATGGGGCACAGGTATAACTCATGGTGGACCGGGAGCGTCCTGAGCATACAGGAATCGCGCAGGCTCGTCCCGCACCAGAACGCGACGACGATACAGGTGGCCATAGGAGCGGTATCGGCGGTCATGTGGATGCTGGAGAACCCGCAAAGGGGCGTATGCGTGCCCGACGACCTTCCGTATGAGTATATCCTTAATATCGCGCGGCCGTACCTGGGCCGGTTCGTATCGGAGCCTTCGGATTGGACGCCGCTAAAAAATTACCAGATATTCTTTAAAGAAAATCCCAACCTGTGCCTGGACAGGAAGAACGTCTGGTCGTTCAATAATTTCCTGTTCTGCGATTGAGCGGTGAAGAAGATGAAAAAGATACCGAAAGAATATGCGCTCGGCGATAAAGAAATAGACGGTTTGATAGACGAGCTTGCCAAAAGGTCCGCATCCGACACTACCAGGCCTTTTTTGCATGAGATCATCACGACCGCCGTGAAACTTGGCAAAGAATCGCACGACAGGGGCGACCTGAAACTCGCGAACAATGCGCTGAAAGAATTGAGATATTCGTTCAAGATATTCTCTCCGTACAGGAACGTCAAAAAGGTGATAATATTCGGGTCGGCGAGGTCGCTTAAAACATCGGCCGAATATAAAATGGCCGAGGAATTTTCCCGGAAGCTGACGGCAAAAGGTTATATGATAGTGACGGGAGGCGGCTCCGGGATAATGGAGGCGGGGAATAAGGGCGCCGGTGCGGGCAAGGATTTTGCTTTGAATATAAGGCTTCCTTTCGAACAAAAGCCCAACCCTTATATAGACGAAAAAGAGAAGATAATAAATTTTAAATATTTCTTTACCAGGAAACTGGTCTTCGTCAAAGAGAGCGATGCGACCGCTATTTTCCCGGGAGGGTTCGGCACGCACGACGAAGGCTTCGAGATACTCACGCTGGTCCAGACCGGTAAATCCAGGCCCAGGCCCATAGTTCTCATGGAACCCGAAGGCTCGTCTTATTGGGCCGCATGGAGGCGCTATGTGACGGATCACCTGCTCAAGAACGGATTCATCAATAAGGAAGATCTTAAACTTTTCCGTGTCGCGAAAACCGTCGATGAAGCAATAAAATATATAGACGATTTCTATAGGGTGTACCACTCCATAAGGTATGTTTATGGCCTGACCGTTATAAGATTAAATAAAGAGATATCGGAAAGGACGCTGGGGCTGATCAATAAAAAATTTAAAGACATTTTGACGTGCGGCGAGATAAGGCCCGCTCCCCCGACGAATAAGGAGGTGCAGGAAGGGGAGTGCATAGGCCT
The DNA here is from genome assembly GCA_028715345.1 of Candidatus Omnitrophota bacterium. Classification (GTDB taxonomy): domain Bacteria; phylum Omnitrophota; class Gorgyraeia; order 2-01-FULL-45-10; family 2-01-FULL-45-10; genus FEN-1322. The sequence continues at coordinate 5,785 of JAQUSB010000023.1, forward strand.
GCCCAGGATAGCGATGAATTTCAATATGCGCGATTACGGAAGGCTATGCGAAATGATACACGTTATAAATAGGGATTAACCGTAAGAAATATAAAAAAATGCCCCGGTCATACAACATTAACCGGGGCATTTCGTTTAAAACTATAGCTTAACGGCCGCTATCTTTACGCTTCGAGAAGCAGTCCTTGCAATACACCGGACGGTCTTCTTTCGGCTTGAAAGGGACTTCGCATTCTTTCTTACATTCCGCGCAAATTGCTTTGTGCATTTCCCGCGGTCCGCTGCTAAATCCACCCTGATACCCCATGCCCTGCCTCCTTTGTAGGTGAAACTGTTACCTATTATATCAGGTAAAGCCGGATAAAGATACATATTTAATAGCTTAATTTACTTGATTTTTTTACTAGAAGTGCTATACTGATATCTCAACAAGGTCACGGTGGTTCCGAGTTTGAAGGTGGGTCTGGATCCAATGATAACGAGAAACCTTTGTTGGTTCGATATTTGTCGGGCCGATGAGGGTTTTTTATTATTTATAGGAGCAGTTTAAACTAAATGTTCAGCATTTTCCCTAAACAACTTTTCCTGGTCGATCCTCTCGCGGTATTTTTTCTTATCGTTATAGGGCTCGTCTGCGTCCCGTCGGCAATATTCTCGATAGGGTATATGAAAGAAGAGAGCCGCAGAAAAAAGGCGATAGGGTGGTCGCTTCTTGTGATATTCGCGCTGTCCATGTGTCTTGTCGTAACCGCCGGCAACCTTTTCTCATTCCTCGTATTCTGGGAGATAATGTCGCTTGCCTCTTATTTCCTGGTAGTATCCGATTTTAAACACGAAAAATCGGTCAGTGCCGGTACGATCTACCTTATTATGACGCATGCCGGGACCGCCTGTATCATGGCGGCGTTCTTCATGCTCTATAATTACGCGGGGTCATTCGACTATAACGCGTTAAAAGAGGCTATTACCCGGCTGCCCGCCAACTTCATAAATATCATATTTTTACTTCTGTTCATCGGGTTCGCGACCAAGGCCGGTGTCGTGCCGTTCCATATATGGCTTCCGTACGCTCACCCGCAGGCGCCCAGCCATATCTCGAGCATAATGTCGGGCGTTATGATAAAGATCGCTATATACGGCATGATCCGGTTTTTCATAACTATATTGGGGCCCGGCCCTGCATGGTGGGGCGCGTTTATCCTGACATTCGGGATAATATCCTGCCTCGTTGGCGTGATATATGCCCTTATGGAACATGACCTTAAAAAATTACTGGCTTATCACAGTGTCGAAAATATCGGCATAATACTTTTAGGCGTGGGAACGGCAATGTTTTTTTGGCCGCTCGGTATCGCGCCTGTCGCCGCGCTGGGTATATGCGCCGGGCTTTATCACTTAGTCAATCATGCCTTATTCAAAGGGCTTCTATTCCTTTGCTCAGGGAGCGTATATAAAGCCACGGGCCTGCGCGACATAGAAAAAATGGGCGGCCTTATCAAGGTTATGCCGGCCACGGCATTGTTTTTTCTGATCGGAGCGATGGGCATTTCGGCCCTCCCGCCTCTGAACGGTTTTGTGAGTGAATGGATCACTTTCCAGGCTTTCTTCGCGGGTATCATGCAGGCGCAGGGCGGCGCGAAATTTTTCATGATCTTATCGACGGCGGCCCTTGCCCTGACGGGCGGACTTGCCGCGGCGTGTTTTGTCAAAGCGTTCGGCATATCTTTTCTGGCTATGCCGCGAAGCGCCCGCGCAAAAGAGGCGAAAGAGGCGGGTTTCTCGATGAAGGCAGGTATGGTTATAATGAGCGGGTGTGTGATAATGTTCGGTATCGGCGCCGGGTTTATAATTCCTCCGATAATGAATATCTCGCGCGGAGTGATCGGCGCGGATAGCGTCCGGGGATCTTTTTACATGGTATCGGTCCTGCCGCCGCTTATAGCGGGAGTTCTGATCGTGTCAGGCGCCGCGTTATTTTTATGGTTTAAGTTCGGCATGCGCACAAAACAAGTCAGCTATAATACCTGGGACTGCGGATATTACCGGACCGACAGCCGTAACGAATATACGGCCACCGCTTTTTCCAAACCTTTCAGGATCGCTTTCAGTTTCTTCCTTTTACCTTATCGCAAGACCGAGAAGATAAGGGATTCATTCTATCATGTCCGCAAATTCACTTACGAAACGCACACCACCATGATATTCAAGAATTATTTTTATGAACCGCTTGCCCGGCTGGTTTACTCGGCGGCTTTCAAGATGAGAAAACTTCAGCCGGGAAGCATTCACCTGTATATATTTTACATTTTCATTACCCTGGCGGGCCTGTTGGCGTTCGCCTCTCTATTTTAACTATGACTACGTTAAGCGGCATTATATTTATCATCGGGAAAGCGTTTCTATTAGCGCTCGCCGCGCCGTTTGTGAGCGGGATAATACGAAAAACGAAGAACTGTATGCGCATGCGCCGGGGGCAGGGGCTATTCCAATTTTACTTTGATATCCGTAAGCTATTCTCCAAAGATGAGGTCATCTCGAAAAATGTTTCATGGATATTTTTTGCCGCGCCCGCGGTTGTCTTTACGGCAAGCGTCCTGGCCCTTCTTATGATATTGATGGTGCAGCCGGGGTCTTTTACAAGCGACGGTATGGCTATCCTGATAGCAGTATTTTTTGTCTTTGGCCTGGCCAGATTTTTCCTGGCGCTGGCAGGGCTCGACGCAGGTTCTTCGTTCGGAGGCATGGGTTCGTCGCGCGAAATGTTTATTTCCAGTTTCGCCGAGCCGGCGATATTTATCACGGCGTTCGTATTATGCGTAAGCGGCGGGAATAGTTTCAAAGTCTCGAATTTACTGGCGCTATTCTCTGTATCCATGGCGGTGATAGCGGAAACCTCGCGCATTCCGGTGGATAATAAAGAGACGCATCTTGAACTTACGATGATACACGAAGCGATGGTGCTCGAATATTCCGGAAGATCTTTGGCTTTGATAGAATTGGCCTCCCATATCAAGCAGATCGTATTCTTTACAATACTCTCATGGTATATATTTACTCCTCAAGTGCCGGGTATCTATGCATGGGCGATATTCCCGGCAAAGATAGCCGCCATAAGCATCATAGTCGCGTTCGTCGAAATATCTCTGGCGAAGATGAGGCTATTCAGGGCGGTGGATTTCTTAAGTTTTTCTTTTTTCATAGCGCTTGTCGCTTCGATCGCGGCGAGCCTGGGGTTATAAACGATGACACTGGCGTTCATATTGAGCGGTTTCCTGGTCGTTACCTTCGTCCTGGTGATATGCAAGAGGATCACCGCGCTCATCAGGGCATTCAGGATAGAGTCTGTATTTCTCTTCCTCTATACGTTATATATGGGGATCACGCAGAGGCATGCCGATCTCTTCATCGTCTGCGGGCTGATATTCGCGCTGAAGGCCGTGATCATTCCGTTCGTGCTCCTGCGTATCACGCGCCGTATTAACGTGGAAGAAGACCTGGGGCTCCTTGTAAACCCGCAGCTTTCCATGGTCATCGCGCTCATCTTCGCGTACCTGTCGTATCTGTTCGCGCACAAGGCCATGTCGCTCGTAAATCTCGCCGAGTCGGCGGCATTCATCGTCTCGATCACGGCCGTATGCATAGGTTTCTTCATCATGGTAAGCCGGATGAAGGCGCTCGGCCAGATTATAGGCCTCTTGGTCATGGAAAACGGCATATTCCTCGCGGCCGGTTCGATAGCGGGGGGAATGCCGTTCTTCATCGAGATCGCGCTCTTCTTCGACGTATTCGTTTTTGTCGTTATCGTCGAAGTTTTCGTATATAAAGTGAACAGGCTTTTTACGCACATCGATACATCCAAAATGAAGTCGCTTAAAGGATAACTATGTCCAAAGCCAGGAAAATAAAACTCTGGGGGATCATCAATGTTATAGGTTACGCGCTCCTTCTCACCGCCTGCATTTTATTTACGAAAAATTTCCTGGCCACCGGCAGCGTTGCGGTGGCCCTGTGGGGCTGGCTGTACGTCGATTCGCTGAGTGTCTTTTTCCTGCTGACGACCTCCGTCGTATGTTTCGCGGCGAGCATATATTCGATAGGTTACATCGACGCCGAAGTGGAAGCGGGCAAAATATCTCCCCGGAAAGCCATAGTCTATTTTCAATTATTCAATCTTTTCTCGCTTACGATGCTTATCGTTCCTTTGCTGAACAACCTGGCTTTCGTCTGGATCGCCATCGAAATGACGACGCTGGTATCCGCGTTCCTCGTAGGATTTCACAACGTGAAGGAATCGATCGAGGCGGCGTGGAAATATATCATAATATGTTCGGTGGGAATAACTTTCGCTCTCCTCGGCATAATATTTTTCTATTACACCTCCTCGCAAAATGCCGGGGTAAAGAGCCTCGACTGGTCGAATATGTTTTCGGGCTCGGGCATGTTCGATCCCAAGGTCGTGAGGCTTGCGCTCATCTTTATCCTGGTAGGATACGGGACCAAGGCAGGGCTTGCGCCTATGCATAATTGGCTTCCCGACGCGCATAGCCAGGCGCTGTCTCCGATAAGCGGTTTATTGTCGGGCGTGCTCATCAAAATATCCTTGTATGCCATATTGCGTTTTGTGATGCTGGCAAATCTTTCCGTAGGCTATGCTTACAGCGCGAAGCTCTTTATCTTCTTCGGGTTATTCTCGATAGCGCTCGCGGGCGCTTTCATTCTCGTGCAGAAAGATCTGAAAAGGCTGCTCGCTTATTCGAGCGTGGAAAATATAGGGCTGGTCTCTTTAGGGCTCGGCTTCGGGCCTTTCGGCGGCGTATTCGCCGGGCTTTTACAGGCGTTCAATCACGCCGTTACCAAAGCGCTGATGTTCTTTTGCGCGGGCGAGGCGGTGCGGACTTATCACACCAATAATATGAACGAGATGCGGGGGATGATCAAGCTTATGCCTTTTGCCGGGACGGCGATGTTCCTCGGATTTTTCGCGCTGGTCGGTATGCCGCCGTTCTCGATATTCATAAGCAAATTATCTATTCTTATAGCGGCTTTCCACGGAGGATACTATTTTATCGCGGCATTTATGCTCATCTTCATAGCGCTTGCATTCGCGGGGCTTTTGTATCACATGAGCAGGATGATCCTGGGCGACGCGCCTAAGGCGATGAAGGCCCGGAAGGAATCCTTGAGCGCGAAAACAGCGTTCATATTTCTGGGGGTATTTATACTCGGGCTCGGCTTAATGATACCGCAGCCGTTTTTTAATTTGCTCGTCAATTGCCAGCAGCTTATTTTGGGTAAATAGATGAATAATCACGAATACATAAAAAATATTCTGGATTCCGAAAAGATCGGCGCTGTGAACATATCCGCGCCTTACAGGGATGAGCTGTACGTCACGGTCACAGGCGCCGATTTCGGCAAGGTATGCAGCCTGCTGCACAAGAGGCTCGATTCTGCCGTGATGACATTCTTCGCCGAAGACATGCGTGCGCGGTCCGGGTCTTTTACGGTATATTGCGCTTTTTTAAGCGTTCAGGCGCGTTCCTGGATATTCGTGCGGCAGGATGTCCCGGGAGAAAATCCGGAATTCGTTTCGATAGCGAAAGATATTTATTCCGCGGCGCTTTTTGAGCGCGAAACGAACGAGATGTTCGGGATAACGCCTTTGGGCAATCCCGACATAAGGAGCCTCAGGCTTCACGATGAAGTATGGCCCAGGGGGTTTTATCCGCTGCGCAAGGATTTTGTCCCGCCCGCCGGAAAATCTGCCGACGGAGCGCAGTATCAATTCAGGCGCGTAGAGGGCGAAGGGATATTCGAAGTGCCGGTCGGGCCGGTCCATGCGGGGATCATAGGCCCGGGCCATTTCCGTTTCAGCGCGGCCGGCGAGCCTGTCATAAACCTGGAGATACGGCTGGGATGGACGCACAGGGGGATAGAGAAACTTCTCGAGGGCAAAGATCATGCCGAGGCCGTTAATATAGTCGAACGTATAAGCGGTGATACGGCATTCGGTTACAGCCTCGCTTTCTGCAATAGCGTAGAAAAGATGCTCGGCCCGGAGATCCCGGTAAGGGCGCAGGTCTTACGTGTCCTGTACCTGGAACTCGAACGGTTGTATAATCACGCAAATGATATGGGCGGCATCGCGCTCGATGTCGGCTTCAGTTTCCCCGCCCAATTCGCCAGCCTTATAAAAGAATCGATCCTTCGGCTTAATGAGAATTTAAGCGGCTCGAGATACTTAAAAGGCATCAATATCGTCGGAGGAGTGGAGAAGGATATAGATAAGGCTAAAAGCGCCGTTATCGATGAGGCGCTCACAAAGATAGAAAAAGATATTCTTGCTCTCGAAGACATGCTCTTCTCAAGTATATCTTTTATGGACCGTGTCGACGCGACCGGTATCCTGCGCACGCAGACGGCGCGCGATCTCGGAATAACAGGGGTTGCGGCCAGGGCGAGCGGCATCGGCCTTGACTTGAGAAAGGCCTTCCCGGATATTTACGGCGTATTCTCTTTTGCCGCCGCTAAAGAACATCGGGGCGACGTGGCTTCGCGGTTTAAAGTAAGATGCTTCGAGACGAAAGAGTCCATAAGCCTGATACACCAGAGCCTGAAGAAACTCGACGGCTGCGGGCCGCAGTTAAAGATCGCCGTTTTGCCGAAAGAGGGAACGGCATTAGGCTCGGCCGAAGCGTGGCGCGGGCCCGTGCTCGTCTGGACCAGGTTGGGCGCCGGCGGAAAAATAGAAAGATGCAAGATAACGGACCCTTCATTCCGTAACTGGGAAGGGCTTTCTTACGCGGTACTCGGTAATATCATTCCGGATTTCCCGTTATGCAATAAAAGCTTCGACCTGTCTTATCCGGGGAATGACCTATGAGCATAAATATACTTAAAAATAGTTTAAAAAAGGGCAGGGTCACCGTAAAAATAGATCCTTCCGGCATTGCTATGCCCCCCGAGATGGAGAAGCTGGGCGCGGATCTCAAGAAGGCCGTTTATGCTAAATTCGGCAGGTCCTTCCACATCCGGGAAGTCGACACGGGATCCTGTAACGGCTGTGAGTCGGAGATAATAGCATGCGCCAATCCTTTGTACGACATCCAGCGTTTCGGGATAGACTTTGTCGCCTCGCCGCGCCATGCCGATGCCCTGCTGGTAACAGGGCCTGTATCTAAAAATATGGAGCTCGCGCTTAAAAAGACTTACGAAGCGATGCCTGAACCGAAATTTGTCATTACCCTGGGAGATTGCGCGCGGGGCGGAGGCATATTCAAAGGCTCTTATTATACCTGCGGCGGCGTGGAAAATGTCCTGCCCGTCACTTTGCATATCCCCGGCTGCCCGCCGAACCCGTTGGTCATCATAAAAACGTTACTGGCCTTCCTGCAGAAATGATCTTTAAGCAAAAATAGTTTATTTATACCGGTAATTCGGTTATAATAAATACCTGATGCCTATCCCGCATGCTGTCATATTAGGAATAGTTCAGGGGCTGACGGAAGCTTTCCCGATCTCGAGTTCGGCTCACCTGGTCATTGTCCCGTGGTTTTTTAAATGGGGTTACCAGGGGCTGGCTTTCGATGTGGCGCTTCACGTGGGGACGGCCATGGCATTCGTCGCATATTTCTTCGAAGACTGGCTGAAGATGATCGGCTCCGCGTTCACGAAGGACAAATCCCGTAAAAGTAATATTTTATGGTATATCGTCCTCGCGACGATACCGGGGGCTATCGCGGGATTGGTGCTGGAGGAAAAAGCGGAAAATCTTTTCCGCGCGCCTGCCGTTATAGCGGCCGCGTTAGCGCTGTTCGCCGTTATCCTTTTGGCGGCCGACCGTTTCGGCAGGAAAGATAAGGCCGAAAAGCAGATGGGGCTGAAGTCCGCCCTCGCTATAGGTTTCGCGCAGGCCCTCGCGATAATACCCGGCGTCTCCCGCTCGGGCATAACGATGACCGCAGGGCTCATGGCGGGATTTTCCCGCGAAGCCGCCGCGAGATTCTCATTTTTACTGGCTACGCCCATAATAGTCGCGGCCGGTATCCTGAAATTGCCCAAATTACATCCTGCCGACCTGAACGCGGCGTTCTGGCTTGGCGTGGTATCTTCCGCGGTAAGCGGATTTTTTGCGATAAAATTCCTTCTCGGTTTCGTAAAAAAGTATAATTTCGACATATTCGTCTTTTACAGGATAATGGCGTCAGCGATGATCCTGACCGCCATCTTTACCCGGTAGAAAGATCCGAAAGAGGCGTGATGGAAGCGATCAAATATCTCATAGACATTTTCCTCCACATCGACAAGCACTTAAGCGCGATCATTCAGAATTTCGGCAGCTGGTCATATCTTTTACTTTTCGTGATCATTTTCGCGGAGACGGGATTGGTCGTGACCCCGTTCCTTCCCGGCGATTCGCTGATCTTTGCCGTCGGGACATTGGCCGCCATAGGTTCGATGGATATCGTCTGGCTCTTCGTGATCCTCTTCGCCGCGGCCGTTATCGGTGACAGCGTCAATTACGCCATAGGCAAATTCATAGGCTACAAAGCCTTCCACATAAAACATTCGAAGATCTTTAAAAAGGAATACCTGGACAAGACCCACAAATTTTACGAAAAATACGGAGGCAGTACGATAATACTGGCGAGGTTCGTTCCTATAGTGCGGACGTTCGCGCCGTTCGTAGCGGGGGTAGGCGTTATGAGTTACGGCAAATTCTTTGCGTATAACGTGATAGGGGGCTTCTTATGGGTCGCGGTATTCCTGTCAGGCGGATATTTCTTCGGGAATATACCCATCATTAAAGAGAATTTCTCGATTGCTATATTCGCGGTGGTGATATTATCCGTCCTGCCGATAGTAATAGAATACCTTAAGCACAGGAAGGCAAAAAAGACGTCCTTAAAGAATTGATATTTGATAGATACGGGGGCAGGGATAGCGGAAGAAGACATAGCCAAGCTCTTCCGGAAATTTCAGCAAATAGGCCCGGCAAGCGGACACAAAGGCGGGACCGGGCTGGGCCTTGCCATCTGCAAAGAGATAGTAGAGCGTCATAACGGGAAGATATGGGTCGAATCCAAAAAAGGCTCATGGGCCAAATTCAGCTTTTTGCTGCCGGTTTAAGCATCCGCCCGCGCCTTTTATTATAATTTTGACTCTGACAATAGTATAATGTATACTTACCTCGAATGATTTTACTTAAAAAACTTTTTATGCGGTTACGGAATAAAGGCACCGGCGAAAGCTGTGAGCTTGAAGAGGTCGACAGGCTCAAAAAAGAGTTCTTGTCCATAGCATCGCACGAATTAAGAACACCCCTGGCTACCGTGAAGAACGCCATAAATCTGATCGCAGACGAGGCCAGCGGCCCGCTTAATGAAACCCAGCGTAAATTCCTCATGATGGCCAATCGCAATGTCGACAAACTCGCGCTCATAATAAACGATTTCTTCCTTTTGGCCGACCTTGAATCGGGCTGTGTCGAATTATCAAGGAACGAAGTAGATATCAATGAGGATATCGAGAACGCCATAAATATATTTTCCGACCTGGCTAAGGTGAACCAGGTCGCCATATCTTTTGAGCCTGACAGGACAGTTAAAACTATAATCGCGGACCGGCAGAAGATACTCAACGTCCTGACCAACCTCATTTCTAACGCCATAAAATTCAGCCACAACGGCGGGGCAGTTACCGTTTCGACCACGCGCCATAATTCGGATAAGGGCTTCGTCCAGGTAAAAATAAAAGATACCGGCATAGGCATAGATAAAAAAGATCACGATAAGCTATTCCGCAGTTTTCAGCAGATAGACAGCTCCCTCACGCGGAAATTCGCCGGTAGCGGATTGGGGCTGGCTATATGCAAACGGATAATAGAGCTACACAAGGGGAAGATATGGGTGGAGTCGGAAGCGGGCAGGGGCAGCGTATTTGTATTCATCCTGCCGGTAAAATAGCGAGAGGGCCATGGAAAATATAAAGATCATGCTTGTCGACGATGAACCTGATTTTCTTGAGATCATGGGGGCGGTGATAAGAGGGTGGAATTATAATGTGATAACGGCTTCGGACGGCAGGGAAGCGCTTGAGATGTTGAAGTCCGCCAAGCCCGATATAATAGTGCTCGATTATCTTATGCCGGGCATGGACGGTATAGAAGTGCTCAAGGAAATGCGTAAAACGGACAAGGGCGTGCCCGTGATAATGTTCACCGCTCACCCGAATATGAAGGTGATAAAAGGCACGGAGAGGCTCAGCATAAGCGCTTTCATACCGAAATTGAGTACGTATTCCGACGTTTCGGCGTCGCTTAAGTCTACTATAGAGATGATCGTTAAAAGCCTGCATAAGAAAGAGTGAGCTATTACATGGATAAGAAGAGGATATTGCTTGTCGATGACGAGAAAGACCTGGTCGAAACGATGATCTTCCAGCTGGAAGGCGCTGGATACGAGGTCATTAAGGCTTATGACGGCGCCGAAGGGTTGGAGAAAGCGAAGAAAGAGAAGCCGGACCTGATAATACTCGATCTGATGCTGCCGAAGATGGACGGCTATAAAGTCTGCGGCCTCTTAAAAAAAGACAGCAGGTATTCCGGCATACCGATAATACTTTTTACAGCGCGGGCGCAGGAATCGGATATGAGGCTGGGAGAAGAGGCGGGCGCTGAAGCGTATATAGTGAAGCCTTTCGAATCCAAGATGTTGTTTAATAAGATAGCAAGCCTTTTAAAATCGGGGGTTAAATAGCGGTTTATTCTATAGTGAATTTGAGCGATCTTAAGGAATGTTTTTCCGCAGTCAACTCTATCTTGTATTCACCCGCAGGCAGGGTTTTCCCTTCCGGCGCAGACAATGTTACGCTTCCGGAGCCGGTCTTTTTAGGTATGGAAAAAGTATAATCCAGGATGTGTATATCGTCGGTAACGTAATGCCATTTAGCTATTACTTGCGTATTTACTTTCGCGTCTTTCCACTGGAACCAGCATACCACCTTCGTAGTGCCTTTCTGGAATTTATCCATTACCTGGACAGGCATCAATTTTTCGTCTACGGCGGTAACTATTTTAGCGTCGGTGATATTTATGGATCTATTGCCGGATAACGAGCAGGCGGATGCGGATATAGTAAGCATTACGGCAAGGATTACGGCAGACCATTTCATATCTAGCGTCTCCTAATATTCTCTTAAATATATATTACGTTCCCGTATAAGTCAATAGCTAAATAAAAAAAACGATATGCAAAAATACCGCCTGTGGTATAATCAGGTTAACTGTGGGCACGTTAGATAAAAAACTATACCTGGCTTCGGGGGTATTGCTTACCATCCTGGGGCTTATTTTTCTCGAAGGATCGTTTATCGCCACCGTCAAATTATTCGGTGTCGTAAAAGCGGCCTTTATAAGAGTATTATTCACCATACCTTTGTCATGGCTTGCGATATTCCTGTTCGCTAATACCGAGACGAGCGCGAAAGTCAGGGGATGGTTCCTCAAAAAGCAGGAGTCCCTTTCCCATAGGGCGCAAATGGCGGTCGCCGGGGGTAAGTTTTTTGTGGTGGCCAACACCGCGATATTCTTAGGCCCGATACTTGCTTCTATCCTTATGCTGATGGTGGGGGTGCAGGGCAAGAGGATATATTTTTACGCCGTTCTATGCGCCCTGTTGTGCGCCTGCGTGTGGAGCTGTTTTTACGGCGGCGTATGCTGGGGATTCGAAAAGATATTTGCATTTGCGACGCGCCTGTAGCTCAACTGGATAGAGTGAGTGGCTTCGAACCACTAGGTCGCAGGTTCGACTCCTGCCAGGCGCGCCAGTTTCACCGTTAAGAGTAATCAGCATTTTTGAAAAGACATGAAAAACATCGCATGGAATAGAGGCTTTGCTTATGGTATAGGATTGTTAACCACCGATGGTAATTTAAGTCCTGATAGAAGGCATATAGAATTTTGCTCTAAAGATTTAGAATTAATTTTAAATTTTAAAGAAGCTTTCAAGAGTAAAAACAAAATTGGTAAAAAACGCCGTGGTCGAAAGCCTATTATATGGTATTATCGAATTCAACTCGGGAATGTAAAACTATACAATTTTTTGGTTAGCATAGGCTTATCTTCTCGAAAAAGCTTGCTGCTTGGAGAGGTAAAAGTTCCGGAGAAATTTTTCCCTGACTTTTTAAGAGGGGTAATAGACGGAGATGGAAGTATTGATTATTTCACCCATCCGGAAAGTAAAGAAAAGCAGTTTAGGATAAGAATATATTCGGGTAGTCAGCAATTTCTTAAATGGCTCAATGGCATGATCAGTAAATTATTGAAAGTGGAAGGTAATATACGGCAGGCCATGCGCGTTTACGAGCTTTGTTATTATAAACAAGCATCATCCAAGGTAGTACTCTATATTTACGATAGTGGTAATATATTGATGCTAAAAAGAAAATTTGAGGCAGCAAAGCTACTAATGAAAAATTGCGAGGGTGGCGAAACTGGCACACGCGCTAGCCTTAGGAGCTAGTGGGTTATCCCTTGGGGGTTCAAATCCCCCCCCTCGCACCAAAAATCATCTTTACACGTTTAACAAATTTGAGTATAATACTGTTTTCACGAAGCCCGCATAGCTCAATTGGCAGAGCAGGACACTCTTAATGTCAAGGTTCCAAGTTCGATTCTTGGTGCGGGCACCAGTAAAGCGATTAACGCGGCGGTAATTCAGTGGTAGAATGCGACCTTGCCAAGGTCGATGTCGTGGGTTCGAAACCCATCCGCCGCTCCATTTTAGTCAGCTCGTGAGATGTTTCGAAGCGAGCGTGTATGACGCTAGTACCAAAAGGAGATTCATATGAAGATCATGGATTTTTTGAGCAAGAAGGCGATAACCGCTAACTTGAAAGCCTCGGACAAAGAAGGCGTTATCAGGGAAATGGTCGACATTCTAGCTAAATCTGACGAGATCAAGAATAAGGAAGATCTTATTAAGGCGCTTCTCACCAGAGAATCTTTGGGCTCAACCGGGATAGGCCAGGGCATAGGTATACCGCACGCTAAATCACCGAACGCCAAGAACCTCGTGGCCGCTTTCGGATTGTCCCAGAAGGGCGTGAATTTCGATTCCTTAGACGGAGAACCGGTTTACCTGTTCTTCCTTCTGATAGCCCCAGAAGAATCGGCCGGGCCCCACCTGAAAGCGCTCGCCAGAATATCCCGTATGCTGAAAGACAAATACTTCCGAGACATGCTGAAGAAAGCCAAAGACGAAAAAGAGATACTTCATATAATCCAGGAAGAAGATTCGAAGAAGTATTAACCGGGACGATCTTAAAGTGAAAATTCTAAAGGCTTTTAAGTGGCTTTATCCCGGTATGTGGGTGAAGCGCTGGATACTATTGACCGTATTCGGCGTTATCATGATCTCCATGGGATTCGTGATGGTGCTCCTCGAGCAGCACACGAAGAACAAGACTTTTGCCGGCATCATAATAATTTTAGGGATACTGGCGGTAGTTACGGGGATAAAGAGAATAATCAAATCGCTTGTGGCCGTATTTTTGCCGCAAAGCGAAGATGACCTTGTAGATAAAGTTTATAAGAAGAGGGTGCTTGAAAAGGGCCCAAAGATAGTGGTCATAGGCGGCGGGACCGGGCTTGCTACCCTTTTACGCGGCCTGAAAGAATATACGAGCAATATCACCGCTATCGTTACCGTGGCGGATGACGGAGGTTCCTCGGGACGGCTGAGGAAAGACTTTGACGTGCTGCCGCCGGGCGATATACGGAATTGCCTCGTCGCGTTGGCTGACGCAGAACCTCTGGTGGGCAAATTGTTCCAGTTCCGATTCGAGGAAGGCACGGAGCTGGCGGGGCACAATTTCGGCAATCTCTTCATAACGGCACTTTCCAAAGTTACCGGTGATTTTGACGCCGCGATAAAAGAATCGAGCAAGGTCCTGGCGATAAGGGGCAGAGTGCTGCCGTCCACCCTCGATAAAGTCAACCTGGTGGCCGAGCACCCGGACGGTTCGGAGACGGTCGGCGAGAGCCTGATACCGAAATCGTTCAAGACGATAAAACGCATACACCTGAGGCCGGCAAATTGCAGGCCTACGGACGAAGCGCTCGACGCGATAAGAAAAGCCGATGTCATAGCCCTCGGCCCGGGCAGTTTATATACAAGCATAATGCCAAACCTCATGGTGGGCAGGATCTACCAGGAGATAATAAATTCCAAAGCCGTAAAAATTTATATATGCAACGTGATGACACAGAAGGGCGAGACGGAGGATTACAAGGCGAGCGACCATCTCAGGGCCATAATAGACCATACCGCGCAGGGCATAGTGGACTATTGCGTTATAAATACGGCCAAGATAAAGCCCGAAATGCTTGAAAAATATAAAACAGAGGAAGCGTACCCGGTCATCCCGGACACCGACAACCTGAAGAAGCTGAAATGTAAGGTGATCGAAGCGCATATAGCGAAATCGGAAGGTTATGTTAGGCACGATCCCGACAAAGTATCGAAGATAATAGTCGACCTGGCCGCAAGCCTTAAAAATACAAAGTGACATATGACGGTAGAAAAAGTAGTTACTATAAAAAATAAGCAGGGCTTGCATGCCAGGCCCGCCGCGCTATTCGTACAGATAGCGAATAAATTTAACAGCGAGATCACCATTATCAAAGGTAAGCAGAAAGTGAACGGTAAGTCGATAATGGGTATCATGATGCTGGCGGCAGGCGCGGGTTCCAAGGTCACTATCATCGCGAAAGGCGAAGACGCGGATAAGGCCCTGGCAGAACTTGAAAAATTGCTGCTCATCGATGATATCGATGAATTTGTAATATAAAAGAAGGCGCTATTATGACAAAGAAAAAAGAGATAGTGCTGAAAGGTATCCCCGCCTCCCCGGGCATCACCACCGGCAAAGCGTTCCTGTACGGCCGTGAGCAGTACGCCATCCCGCGGCGCAATATAACCGAGATCCAGATACAAAATGAGATCAGGCGTTTCAAGGACGCCCTCGTCCAGACGAAGAACGAGATACAGGATATAAAGAAGCATATATCCGAAGAGATGGGGGCCGAGCACGGCCAGATATTCAGCGCCCATCTGCTCGTAATAGACGACAGCATGCTGATCGAAGAGGTCATAACCAGGCTTAAGCGTGAACGGCTGTCGATAGAGTACATATTCCAGGACGTCCTGCGCAAATATATAAAGGTATTCTCCGAGATGGACGACGAATACCTGAAAGAACGCATAAGCGATGTAAACGACGTCGGCCGGAGGATACTTAAAAATCTCATCGGAGCCAAAGAGGAAGTGCTTTCAACGCTCAAAGAGAAGGTCGTGGTCATAGCGTATGACCTGTCTCCCTCGGATACCGCTACGATGCACAAGAAGAATGTCATCGCGTTCGCCACGGATATCGGCGGCAGGACTTCGCATACCGCGATCATGGCGAAGTCTCTGGAAATACCGGCGGTCGTCGGCCTCGAAAGCGCCACGAAGAGGGTCGAGTCCGGGGATACCATCATAATAGACGGCACTCACGGCATCGTCATAATAAACCCGACGCCGCTGACCGTGAAAAAGTACGAAAAAGATAAGATAAAGTTTGCCGAGGTCGAGAAGCACCTTCTTGAATTAAAGAACCTGCCCTGTGTTACCCTTGACGGTAAGAATATAGAATTATCCGCGAATATCGAAGTTCCCGAAGACGTGCCTTCCGTGATAGCCCACGGCGCCGCCGGGATCGGGCTCTACCGGACGGAATATTTCTATATGAACAGGAAGGATCTCCCGGTCGAAGAGGACCAATTCAGGGCGTATTCCGCCGTGGTCAAAAAGATGAAACCTCATCCCGTCGTAGTCAGGACCCTCGATATAGGCGGAGATAAATTTCTATCCCAGCTCGAAGTCCCGCAACAGATGAACCCTTTTCTTGGATGGCGCGCCATAAGGTTCTGCTTGGCGAGGCCGGACATATTCAAAGCCCAGTTAAGGGCGATACTCAGGGCATCAGCACACGGGAAACTTAAAGTAATGTACCCGATGATATCCGGCTTGGAGGAACTTAAACAGGCCAATGCCATATTGAAAGAAGCGAAAGGCGAACTGGAGGAAGAAGGCATACCGTTCGATAAAAATATGGAAGTCGGCGCTATGATAGAGGTGCCGTCAGCCGCCATCACAAGCGACATACTTGCAAAAGAGGTGGACTTCTTCTCTATAGGAACGAACGACCTAATCCAGTATTCGCTGGCTGTAGACCGGGTCAATGAGAAGATAGCGTATCTATACGAACCTGCCCACCCGGCCGTGCTGCGCCTGATAAAGAACGTGATAGAAAGCGGGCATAACGCCGGTATCTGGGTCGGTATGTTAATAGTTATACGATACATTCTTACTGAAACAACGCTCCCAATATAATTGACTGCCGTCCATGAGTAATGATACACTTTCGATCTGAATGATCACTCATGGTC
>JAQUSB010000024.1 GCA_028715345.1 Candidatus Omnitrophota bacterium
CGCGCAGATCGTTAATGGTCGTGAACCGGACTATGTCGATACTCGCGAGCTTCTCTCCCAATCTTTCCTCTCCCAGCATGCCCGTCACCCAATAGGCAAAATCGTTCGGAGGCTCCGGGGAAAGAAAATGGTGCTGCTGCAAAAACCTATGCGTATGATGATAAATGGAAGATTCGGGAGCCTCTTTAAGGCCTTCGAGCAATTCTCCCAGGTTGGACGCTTTCAAGCCCGTAAGCTCGGTAAGGTTGAGGCGCGTATAGAAACGAAACGGTTCCTGCGATTTTTTTATCTCTTTTTCAGGCACGCAAAGCCTCCGCTTGTATGTTCAAAACGGTTTCCAGAAATTTCGCGACATCTTCCGTATCTTTTAGATAAAATTCCGCTTTTGTCTTCCTGGGCCTGCCTACAAATATCGTCAGGCCCGTGTCTTTTAAAACTTCGAAAGCGTCCTCGTCCGTCGTATCGTCGCCTATGTAGACCGGCAGGACTTTTCTCTTTTTATCCCGCGCCAAGGCCTTTTGTTTTTCTAAAAGCCACAATACGACTTTTCCTTTGTCCCAGGAAGTGGGCGGCCTTATCTCGAGCGCCATCTTACCGGCCTTAACCGTTACGATATCTTTTTTTTCATAAGCCCCGGTGACCGAGTAAAATATTTTTTTAACTAAAGGCATATCTTTTCCGGCCGCCAGCCTATAATGGACACCTAAAGAAAAGCTTTTGTCCTCGACGATAACACCGTCGATCCGGGAAAACCGTTCCCGGAGCTTGGCCTTTATCTCCGCGAACGACTTTTTATAGCCCGGCGGTACGGGCCCCTCGAACCTTAGCCCCGGGCCTCTTACTTCGAATCCATGATTGCCCGCATACACGATGTTCTTTAACCGTATGCGCTTTTCGACGCCGCTCAGCTTTCTACCGCTCACAACGGCTATTTTACAATTTCGAAGTTTTGACAGGCGGCGTAAAAGGCCTCTCGTTCTCTTCGGCGTAACAGCGCCGCCCGGCGTCCTGGCGATGGGCGCCAATGTCCCGTCATAATCGAGGAAGAGATATAAAAATCTACCTTTTAAAGCTTTCCCGATCCTTCCCCGATCCGCGAATATATATTTCATACCTTTTTTATCGTCGTAAGTTCCGTTATGATATCCCCCGCCCATTTATAAATGTTATCGTCGGAGATGATCTTGCGCATATTTTTCATCCGCCTCTTTTTTTCCGGCAAAGGCATGTCCGCGGCCAGCTTAATACTATCGGCGAAATCTTCTATCGAATAGGGGTTGATCTGTATAGCGTCGGTAAGCTCTCTGGCAGCCCCCGTAAACCGGCTTAGCATCAGACTGCCGTTCAGATCGTTCTTGGCGGCGATATATTCTTTCGCGACAAGGTTCATGCCGTCGTGGAGGGAGCTCACTATACAAATATCGGCTATCCTGTAATATGGCTTTATCTCTTCGGGTGAAAAATGGCGTTTAAGATACAGGATCGGCTTCCATTCGTCATCCATGTATTTCCAGTTTATTTTTTCGGCCAGCTCGTCCAGCTCTCCTATAAGGTCGTGATATCTTTTTATGTGCGTCCGGCTTGGCGCACCTAATTGGACGAAAACGAATTTGCCCTTATACTCGGGATATTTTTCGAGGAAGCGATCCACGGCCATCATGCGTTCCGTAAGGCCTTTCGTGTAATCTATCCTGTCGACCCCGAGGGCGATCATTTTATTTTCAAGGCCGTACTCTTTTCGTATCCTTGTTATCTCTTTTCCTTCGTTTTGGCCTACTATCGAATTTATGTTGCTATCCACGCTTATAGGGAATGCCCGCACCAGAGTCTCCTTGTTCGCGCGGACTATGCTGAACCTTTCCGAGTCGACGCGGCATTCCAGCATCCTGTCCACCGTATCGATGAAATTATTGCAATGGTACTGGACATGAAAACCTATCAGGTCGCAGCCCAGCATTCCGTCCAGGATCTCCGCTTGATAAGGACATATCGAAAAAACCTCCGGATTCGGCCATGGTATATGCCAGAAGAGCGCGACGGTCGCGTCGGGCCTTTTTTCTTTTATCATCTGGGGCAGGAGCGTGAAATGGTAATCCTGAATGAAAATAAAAGGGTTTTTCGCGGGGAGCTCTTCCAGCAGGCTATCCGCGAATTTCCGGTTTACCTTTTTATATGTCTGCCAGTCGAGTTCCCTGAAAATAGGCCTCGTATACGTTATATGGCAAAGCGGCCATAGGCCTTCGTTTGAAAATCCATAGTAATAACCGTCTTCCTCCTCTTTTGTCAGCCATACCCTTTTAAGTATATAACGGTCTTCTCTCGGCGGGACGCCGAGCTTATTTTTGGAATTGACGAATTTTCTGTCGGCGCTTGCGCTGCCGTGGGCGACCCACGTCCCGCCGCAGGCGCGCATTATCGGGTCGAGCGCCGTCACAACACCGCTGGCAGGACGGGTGCACTCAGCCTTGCCGCTAATCTCGTTAAAAATATGCATATACGGTTCCCTGTTCGAGACAAGGAAGAGCGCATTCTCGCCCAGCTTGGACTTCACCACATCTTTAAGTTTGGAGTCGGTCCACAGATCTTCTTTCTGTATCCTCTCGGTGGCTTCTTCGCTGGCCGCTTTACGGGCCACTCTTATGCTGAGCGCGGCCTGCTCCACTTCGCTGGCCAGTTTACCAAGCTCCCCCTTCTCTTTGATCGGATGCTTGGTATCTATCTCACCCTTCTGGAACTGCCTGAACCATTCGGTAAGCTGTTCGACGGGCGCGGTGAATATTTGCCGCTGCACAAGAAGAGAGATCAATATAATGAATACGACGAGCGCTATCAAGACCGTGCTCAGCCGCTTCCACAGCTCGGCCAATTGCGTAAAAACATACGACGTGTCGTATAAAACTTCTTCCAGGCCCACCACATTCCCCTCATCATCCGTTATGGGCAGGACGTAACTATAGACGCTGTAATCTTTGAACTGCTCGATATCACCGCGTGCAAGCTTATCCGCGATGGCGCTTTTTATGTAAGGCTTGGGCCTGTGCTTCCATTCAGAGAACCTGTCCGTAATGGCGACTATGTTCCCCTCTTTATCGTAAATAACACAGCCCTGAGACCTTTCCCTCCTCTGGAATTTTTCGACCAGCCACATGGCATCCCGCACATTGTTGTTTGCAAGGGCATGCTTAACGGACAGTTCCATGCTTTCGGCTACGGCCTTGGCTTTTCGCATCAATTCATCCAAAAGCCTTGCCTCTTCGGATTTCACCTGGAATATGCCGAAACCTATGAATGCCATAGTGACGATGATCAGGATAGGTAGGATAAATAAAAGAATCCGCCTCATGATATGTCCTCCAAAATAAAAAACCGCCCTCCCGGGATTTACCCCCAAAAGATGGCGGCCCGACCATCGAAATATCCGCTTAACCTCTAGAGTATCCCTCCAGACCCGCTGTTATTATAATGTTTTTTGCGGGCAAAGACAAGCGTTAAACTTCTTACGCAGTAGCTCACCCAGGCGATAATAATTAAAATTATCCCCCAGACATATATCGGAGATAATTTTGGGGCAAGCACCCTGTAAATACCGCTAAGTCCGAATAGAATGAAGACGACGGCGGAGAACCATTTGATCGCGCGCTCCGGGATATGTTTGCGCATCACTATACCGATGATTATGCCTACGGCATCCGCTGCCACCATCGCTAAAGTGGTGCCGGCCAGAACGGCCTCCATGTTACGGTATTCGACAGCAAGGCTTACCGTGGCAAGCTGCGTCTTGTCGCCCATCTCCGCCAGAAAGAACGCTATCCCGACGGTAGCGACGGGGCCGAACTTAGACTCTCTTTTATCCTCGCCGTGAAGACTATCGCCGCGGATCGTCCATAATCCGAAAACTATGAACGACAGCGCCGCTACTAAAGATATAACGTCCATCGGTATGATGACGGTGAGAAAATGTCCCGCCAATACGGCAAGCGTATGGTTCAGGAGGGTCGCGATGAAAACAGCGAGGAGGACCTTGGAGGCGCTGTACCTGGCGGCAAAAGCCATTGCCAGAAGCTGGGTCTTGTCGCCCATCTCGGCCAAAAGCACAAATAAGAACGACGCTATAAAAGCGGTCAATTGACCTCTTTATTTTTTGTGGAACTTGTACCGTTTGCAGTTTTCATCCTTTACCCTGTCCCTTTTTCTGATATTAAACGTGTCCCTGTTAAAATATTTTGCAATAAAACAAGCGTCTTTTTCGTCTTTACTAATGGGAGGTGGCAATGTCAAGAATATCGAGAATATTTGTGGATCAAGCTTGTTATCATATTATCACGCGAGGCAACCAAAAACAACCCATTTTCAGGGACGAAAATGACTTTTTAAAATATTTATCTATAATTAGAAGGGCTAAGAAAAAATATGCTATACGCTTGTATGCATATTGTCTTATGTCTAATCATGTACACTTATTGATAGACGCCGATCTTTCTAGAAATATATCGAGGTTCATGCACTGGTTAAATAGAGGCTATACGGCTTATTTTAACGCTAAGTATAACATTGTCGGGCACTTGTGGCAGGGGCGGTTCATAAGTAAGCCCATTGTTAAAGGTTATTATTTGATTCATTGCGCCACTTATATAGAAACAAATCCTATTAAAAGCGGGCTGGCAACCGATATAGCATCATACAAATGGTCTAGCTATAAAGAAAGGTGCTTAGGAAGCGATTTAAGCACATTGGATGAAATGAAGGTCCAGTACTCCGAAGAGGCTGCGGGGACAGTTTTAATCTGAAAAATGGGGACAGCTTAAAGGTTGGGCTTCCCAAGCGGTACAAGTCCTACCCGCGGGCGGCTCTGAGTTTTTTCAATATTTCCATAGCTATAAGAGGGAACGACGATATCGCGACAACCAAAAACCAGTCGAGTAAACCGAGCGGTTCTGTTTTGAATACCCTCTGCAGAAAGGGCGCATAAACTACGCCCATCTGTAGAACAAAAGAGATCGCCGCTGCGTACAACAATTTCTTATTCGTAAATATCCCGAGCTTGAACAAAGATGCCGTCATGCTCCTGCAATTGAATGAGTGGAACAGCTGGCTGCACGCGAGCACCACAAATGCCGCCGTGCGGGCCCGGGCAAGCCCCTCTTTCTCTATGAACATGACGAGGACGAAAGCGAATAAACTGCAAAAAGCTATAAAGGCCCCCTGAGCCAGCAGCAGGAACGCGCGGTCTTTGGTGACTACCGCTTCGTCCGGTTTGCGCGGAGGTTTAGTCATAATACCGGGATCGACAGGGTCCACTCCCAGCGCCAAAGCCGGCAGCCCGTCGGTAACTAAATTCACCCACAGTATATGTATCGGCAATAGCGGCGGCGGAAAACCGACCAGAGAAGCGGTAAACATTACAAGTATCTCTCCGGCGTTGCAGGAAAGGAGGTAATGGATGAATTTCTTTATATTATCGTATATACCCCTTCCCTCCTCGACCGCGGATACTATGGAGGCAAAGTTGTCATCCGTGATTATCATATCCGACACTTCTTTAGTGACATCCGTGCCGGTGATCCCCATCGCCACCCCGATGTCCGCTTCTTTCACCGCGGGCGCGTCGTTCACGCCGTCGCCCGTCATGGCCACGATATCGCCGCGCTTACGCCAGGCGCTGACGACTCTCAGTTTATGCTGGGGGGAGACGCGCGCGTATACCGCCGTCCCGGCGACTACGCCGTACAGTTCCTCGTCATTCATCCTGTCCAGCTCTTCCCCGCTCAACGCCATCGAATCCGCGCCGAAAAATCCGAGGGAACGCGCGATCGCAACGGCTGTGTTCTTATGGTCGCCGGTGATCATGACCGTCTTTATCCCGGCGGTCTTGCACTCCTCGATCGCTTTCTTCACTTCCTCGCGCGGCGGATCTATCATCGCAACCAGCCCCGCGAACACAAGGTCCCGCTCGACTGTTTCTGCCGAATAGGGCCGCTCTACCCCTTCCAATACCTTATAGCTCACCGCCAATACGCGCATAGCGCGGTTCGCCAGGTCATTATTTACCTTTTGGATCCTGGCGCGGTCTTCGTCGGATAATTTCCTGACCGCGCCCTTATCTTCTATATAAACGCAATCGTTCAAAAGAATATCGGGCGCGCCCTTTGTGAAAGCCTCCGTCTTTTTATCTGTCTTCCGGATGATGGTCATCTTTTTGCGTTCGGGATCAAAAGGTATCTCATCCACAAATTTATATTCTTCGTCCAGGTCCTTCTTCCATATGCCCGCTTTCGCGGCCGCGGTCAATAGCGCGCCTTCCGTCGGATCCCCGACTATTCTGTACGCACCCGCGTTCTTCTGCAATTCGGCGCCGTTACACAATGCGCCGCAGGCCAGCGCCCGGCGCAACTCCGGGAAGTCACGGTGTTCGACCTTATCCCCGCCGCGGACAAAGTCGCCCTGCGGATCGTACCCGATCCCGGTCACTTCAAACAATTCGCCTCCGGCAAATACCGCCTGGACCGTCATCTCATTCTTCGTAAGCGTACCGGTTTTATCGGAACAGATCACCGTGGCGCAGCCGAGCGTCTCCACCGACGGCAGTTTTCGTATGAGCGCGTTGCGCCTGACCATCTTGTGGACGCCGAGCGCCAGAGCTATGGTGACTACCGCGGGCAGGCCTTCCGGTATGGCGGCAACGGCCAGGCTGACGGCGGTCAGAAAGACTTCGATAATTTTACCGCCCCGCAGCCACTCGAGCAAAAATACCAATCCCACGAGAATAAAGCAGAGCGCGACTATCCATTTGCCGAACTGTTCCAGTTTCCTCTGTAAAGGAGTGGGCTCCTGGACAATATCCTGCACCATGCCCGCTATTTTACCAAGCTCGGTCTTCATGCCCGTATCGACGACAAGCGCCCGCGCTTTTCCGCTGGCCACGGAAGTTCCCATATAAACCATGTTGGCCCTGTCGCCCAGGGGTATCTCTTTCTCGTCCAGGGCGATAGTGGTCTTGGCTACGGGGGTGGATTCTCCCGTAAGGCTCGCCTCCTGCGCGCCGAAGTTAGAGCTCACCCACACCAGCCGGCTGTCCGCCGGGACGCTATCGCCCGCTTCAAGCTCTATAAGGTCTCCGGGCACAAGCTCCGACGACGGCTTCACCATATGAGCGCCGTCGCGAATGGTTTTAGAAGTAGGGCTGGACAATTTCTTCAGCGCGGCCATCGACTTTTCCGCGCGGTATTCCTGGATAAAACCCATGATGGCGTTCAGGATGACTATGGCTATAATAGCGATCGCATCCACCCACTCCTGCAGGAAGCCCGAGACCAAAGCTGCGCCTATAAGTATCCAGATGATAAAATCGCGGAATTGCTGAAGGAAAATAGTGAGCGGGCCTGTAAGCTTCTTCTCTTTAAGCCGGTTATAGCCGAATTCGCCGATCCGTTTTTTTGCCTCGGCCTCGCTTAATCCCGATGAAATATCGGTCCTCAATATGCCGGCTGTCTTTTCCGCCGACAACTGGTAAAACGCTGTTTCCATGATCTTACTCCGCATTAATTATTTTTATAGTATGGCAAAATTCAATAACACGCCCACGATAACGCTGATGATGCCCATGATCAAGGTCGCTTTCACGAGAGCTTTAAACCCCAGCTCTTTCCATATTATAACAAATGTGGCTATGCACGGGAAAGAAATCGCCAACAGTGTCGAGGATATGAATAATTGTTTCGCGGAAAGCCCGAGCGGCATAAGCATCCCAACGGCTACGTCCTTCCTGATGAAACCTATCACCAGGGCGACGACCGATTCTTTCGGCAACCCGAAGAGATTATGGATCAAAGGCGCCGTTACAGACGTCACGGCATCGAAGAGCCTGAAGTATATCAGGACATTCACAAAAAGGACGCCGAGCAATACTATCGGGATCGCCTCTACGATAAAACCTTTTACCCTGAAATATAATTTCTTTAAAAGAGTTAAGACCGGCGGGAACCTGTAAGACGGTATCTCGAGCAGGAATTCCGGGCTGTATCCTGTAAGCGCGCGATTCAATATAATCCCCAATATAAGAACGATCGAGAACAGAACGAGATATACTCCGGTGACGTAAAATCCGCCGAATCTGCCCAGAAGCCCGAATATCATAGCCTGCAGGGGAATACACGGCACGCCTATGGATATAAGAGTAGCGGCAATGAATCGTTCGCGTTTCGATTCAAGCGCGCGCGTCGCAAGGATGCCCGGCACATTGCATCCGAAACCTAACAGGACAGGAATAACGGCAAAGCCGTGGAGCCCCAGCCGGTGAAAAATGCTGTCCAATAATATAGCCAGCCTCGGAAGGTACCCGATATCCTCCAAAAGGCTTAATATAAAATAGAATGAAATGACATACGGCAGGACCATGCCGAATTCGATATAAGGCGCCGTCGTCAATACTCCGAGAGATTGTTTAAAATCTATCTTGCCGCCTATGAGGTCGCCTATAAGCAGATGGAACCAGAACCCCTTTTCCGGCAAATTCGCTGTTATCTTTTCGAGGACAGGCTGGTAAAGCTCTATAAATATGGGGTCTGTTATTTTATTTATTATGGATTCACCGACGAACCTGACAGCTTTGAATGAGGCATAGACTACCGCCGCCGCCATCAGAAGCCCTGTGAACGGCCTGACGGACGCGTCCTCAAGCATCTCACGCAACGTATGATGCCTGTGGCTTAAGTGCTGCACTTTTTCGACTATGGCGCCGATCTCCGTCCATCTCTCCTGCCCTGCGAAGCCCTCCCTCGCGACAGGCGCGGCATCCTTTATCTTATCGATCAGCATCTTTATTCCCGCGCCCGTTACCGCGCATGTCGGGATGACGGGCACGCCCAGAAGTTCCTCTAACTTTCCCGTATCGATCAGCACGCCCTTATGTCCCGCTTCATCGCACATATTCAGGCACACGATGACAGGGAATCCGTCGGCGATCAGCTGTAACGTCAGGAGGAGGTTCCTTTCGAGATTTGTGGCGTCGAGGATATTTATGACGGCGATCTCGTTCTTCTTGTATTCCTGCAATAAAGATACGGCCGCTTCTTCCGCGGCTGAGGTCGGTTTAAGCGAGTAAGTGCCGGGAAGGTCGACGACTTCTATCTTTTCATCGCCAATTCGCAGGTATCCTTTGGATATCTCCACCGTAGTACCCGGGTAGTTCGAGGATATTACATGGACCCCGGTAAGGCGTGAGAAAACCACGCTTTTACCGACATTTGGATTGCCAATAAGGTAGATCTTTTTTATCACACGCCCTCGATAATAACTTTCGACGCTATGCCATGCCCCAGGGCCAATATACCCCGCCCTACTTTTATAACTACCGGCCCCTTCAGGCCCATATAGCTTACCTTCGTTACTTCTCTTCCTTTGTATATGCCCATATTCATAAGCCTGCTCTGGAGATTGGCGCCGCCCAGGATCTCCGCAACCCGGCCTTTGTGTTTCGGCTTAAGCTGAACTAGCGATATTTTTTTCATATTTTACGAGTTACGGTTTTTGGATATAAATATTCAGGAGGCTGTTATATTAAGAGGCGGGTTATTTAAACTTTCCGGGCCCTCATCATTCGCCTTAGATCGCGCGGCAGCACGACCACAAAAGTGCTGCCGCTACCCGGAGAGCTTTCGGCCCAAATCCTGCCCTTGTGCAGCTCTACGATATCCTTGGTTATGGACAGGCCCAAGCCTGTGCCCTCTTTTGTGGTATCCAGCCTCTCGAACTTATCGAATATCTTTTCCAGTTTATCATGGGGAATGCCCGGCCCTTTATCGACAACTTCGAACCGGACAAAATGCTCTACGGGATAGGCCCTCAAAGTAAGGTCCTGGCCGTTCGGCGTATTTTTTATGGCATTACTGAGCAGGTTATTTATTACGCGCGTTATTTTATCCCCGTCGGCCCATATCATCAGGTCCGTGTCGAGCAATTCCTTTACCAGCCTTATGCCTTTTTTACTGATTATGGATCCGAATTCCGTTATCTGCGCTTCGAGGAGCTTGGAGATATTGCACTGTTCCCTCCTGGCATCCATCATGCCCGCTTCTATCTTATGCGCGTCGAGGAGGTCGGACACGATCCTTGCCGCCCTGTCGGTCACGTTCATGCAGATATCCACTATCCTTCTCTGGGTATCGTTAAGCCCTCCGGAAAGCCCCTCGGACATGGTGCTGAGGTTCGTCTTTATGACGGTTATCGGATTTTTCAGGTCGTGGGCAACGGAAGCCAGGAGCGTGGATTTCAGCTGGTCGCTGCGCTTCAGCCTGGCGGCGTAAATAAAAAGGCGTTTTAATATATTACCTACCGTTATATAACCTATCCCCAAACCGCAGAGCGATATGAGAAGGCATATGAACAATATTACGCCCCTCTGTCCGGCAAGCACCCTGAATGAAGCGATGCTCGTCAGAACGTAGAAGAACGCAAGGAATGGTATTACGGTAACGAGCGCGAATATTATATTGAATTTACGGTAGGGGTTTTCCTTCAATTCCTGAAGGACGGAATCTTTTATGTGGCTGTCTCTGGATATTCTCTCGTCTTTCTTTGCCATAAGGAGTATATAATATTATATTATATAACTATCCCCGATGCAAACTAAATCAATCCGCCCCGGCAGCGACGGCGGCAATTATGGCGGCGCCTTTGCCCGAACCGTCTTTAGCCAGCGCCAATTTTATGCGGGAATGCTTTAAACCGAATAGATCCTTTAAAGCCTTCCTCATATTAGCCGCGAATGTCGGATGTTTCTCGAATACCGAGCCGTCGATAGCTATAGTGTGCTTTACCGATAAACGCGGGTCTATTTTAAGAACGATGGCCGCTATGCACGACGCGCTTATGCGCGCGGCGCGGCGGGAAACGATACCGCATACTTTTTTCAATACACGCCTGTCGGCTGCGGATGTTTTTGCCATCCCGAACCCGGCCAATAACTTTGCGGTCATCTTAAGACCGGCCGTACTGTCGCCCTCTATTATCGACATATATTCCGTCTCGAACTTCTTCCCTTTTACAAGCGGCTGTATCAGGCCGAGAGGTAAATTACCTTCGGCGGCCATATCTTTAAGGACAAGCCCGGTTATGCTGCCCAGATACATACCCGATACCATCTTCTCCAGTATCTGCTGGCCCGGGTTATCGGAGTCTTTGTCCAGACGCCTGTCGAATGAAGTAGAGGTAAGCTTATTGAAATTGCCCCACTCGATATTTATTATCATCCGGCCGCTTTTATTCTGCGGACCTTTCCATTTCTTTATTTCCGGCAGCTTCTCCGGATAACACGCGTTGGTGCCTGTCCCTATGATAACGCCGACGTCGCAGCCGGGGTCTTCGTAACTTTTAGCGACGAGCGTTCCCACGGTATCGTTAACGAGGGCCGAGATGTTTATATTCCTGATGCCTTTACGCGCGAACGCCTCTTTCAAAAGCTCCACCACATCGTTGCCCTCGACGCCGCTTGCCGCGAAACCTTTCGTCCAGGATATGAGTATGCCGCTGGCTATGCCCGTCTGTTTTATCGGAAATGAAAACGTGAACCCGAGGTTCAGCTCTTCGGCGCCGGATATTTTATGCTTATTCAGGAAAGTTTTTACGCTTTCGGCTATAAAGTCGAAGAAAATTTCGGCTGTGCCGTTTATCTCTCTCTTCTCGAGAGTGAATTTCATTATCCTGGGCTCGCCCGATCTGTGAGCGCCTTTCAGCGTAAGCTCCAGCACTCTGAAATTTGTCCCGCCCAGGTCTAGGGCGATGAACTTTCCCTTCTCGCGGCCGGAAGGCATCTCTACATAGGTGGGGATCATCTTGAGGGAACTTTTTTTATCCGACAGGCCAGCCGCCATCTCGAACCGGAAATTTTTTATTATCGCCTGCATGGCGGGACGGGATAACCGGAAAAGTTTTTCAAGCCTTCCTATGGTCATGTTACCTCGATATATTTAATACCTTATATTTCAATATGCCGCGGGGCACCTGTATCTCAACGACATCGCCTTTTTTGTGGCCCACCAGGGCGCTGCCGACCGGCGACTGTATAGATATCTTGTTCGCGTCGAAATCGGCCTCTTCCTCGGCGACTATCTTGTATTCGAGCTCATCGCCCGAGTCTACGTCTTTAAGTTTCGCGGTAGCGACTATCAGTATCTCGTCAGTCGACATCTGCGCGTTATCGAGTATCTGCGCGGTAGCGAGCTTGGCCTCGAGCTCCGCTATCTTCTTCTCGTTCAGGCCCTGCGCGTCTTTAGCGGCGTCGTATTCGGCATTCTCGCTGATGTCGCCGTGCGCCCTCGCCTCGCCTATCGCCTTAGATATCTCCCTGCGCTTCGTCGTCTTAAGGCGCTCGAGCTCTTTACGTAATTTTTCGTACCCTTCGGGTGTTAAATGCGTACCGCCTTTTGCCATATATTTACTCCTCCCGATTAATTTATCAGTTTCCGCATATCTTCCGGCAGGGGCGAGGCAAATTTCATCGTCTTGCCTGTGACCGGGTGGGTAAATTCCACCGCTGATGCGTGAAGCGCCGCCCTCTTGAACCTTAATTCGAAATCTTTCCTGAACGCGAAAACGCTCTCGCCCACCAAAGGGTGGGATATTTTAGCGAAATGGATACGTATCTGGTTCGTCCTGCCCGTCACCGGCTCCGCTTCCATTATCGTAAAATCTTTTTTTCTCGCGAGGACTTTATACCTCGTTAATGCCGGCTCGCTGCGGGATTTATTCCGGTTGAATATATTGAGCTTTATCTCGCCCGCGTTATTTTTCACGTTCCCGTGGACAAAAGCCGTATATGTCTTTTTTACGCGCCGGCCCCTGAATTCTTCCATCATAAGCTGCTGTATCTTTTTGCCCTTGGCGTATAATATGACCCCTGACGTCTCGCGGTCAAGCCTGTGGCACGGGTAAGCGTTAACTTCGATGCCGCGCGTGTCCAGCTCCTTATTCAAAAGATCGGTCAATGTGTTCGTTTCTTTCTTAGGCGTCGGTATTACCAAAAGCCCCGACGGCTTATCGACCGCCATCAGCCAATCGTCCTCGTATATTGTCCCGTAACGCTTCTCGCTCATCGGTTAATTATACATCTTTTTATATGAGGCGTGAAGCAGTTTTGTGACCGCACCGGGCGAGCCCTTTCCTATATTACGGCGGCCTATTTTTGTTACCGGCAGCACCTCCGCTAAAGAGCTTGTAAGAAAAACTTCGCCGGCGCCATACAGTTCTTTCGGGCTTATCGGCCGCTCTTCGGCTTTCAGGCCGAGCTTCTTCGCTATCCCCATGACTAAGGACCTCGTAATACCGGGCAGGGCGCCGCTATCGAGCGAAGGCGTCAGTATCTTTTTGCCCTTCACCAGAAAGATATTGCTCGCGGCCGCTTCCGCTACAAATCCCGCGGTATTCAAAATTATCGCTTCGTCGAACCCGCCCTTTCGGGCGCGCATCCTCGCCAATATATAATTTAAAAAGTTGAGGCT
Organism: Candidatus Omnitrophota bacterium; assembly: GCA_028715345.1. Classification (GTDB taxonomy): domain Bacteria; phylum Omnitrophota; class Gorgyraeia; order 2-01-FULL-45-10; family 2-01-FULL-45-10; genus FEN-1322. The sequence goes on from JAQUSB010000024.1 coordinate 13,494, forward strand.
CTTTATCCCGGCAAGCGGAGAATGTTCATTCTGTCTTATATCGGATATCTCGGCGCGTATCCCGCGCGAATAGAACGCGGGCGGGTAACCTCCGAACTTTTTGGCGGTAATCATTATGGTCGGTTTCGGGCGCTTCTCTTCCGTCAACGTGAAAGGGCCCTCTCCCCTTGTTACCGTGACACGCAAGGAAGCGTCTTTCGATCTATTTTTCTTGAGCGCGCGGTATAGTTCTCTTTTAAGTTCCGCCGCGGATACGGGAATTTTTATGTTTACAACTTCGGCAGCGGCGAACAATCGCGCTATATGCTCATTCAATTTAAATACCTTGCCGTCATATACGCGCATAGTTTCGAATATCCCGTCGCCGTACAAAAATCCCCTGTCTTGTGCCGATATCTTTAAATTATTCATAGGCCTAATGTTAACATTATTCCTTTTGCCTTGTCGAGCGTTTCCTGGTATTCCGCCTCGGGGTCGGAATCGGCCACGATGCCGCCCCCCACCGAAAAATATACCTTGCCGTGTTTAGCTATCAATGTCCTTATCACGACGGACGTATCCATGTTGCCGTCGAAAGAGATATACCCTATGGCCCCGGTATAAACCGACCTCTTTACCGGCTCGAGCTCTTCGATGATCTCCATGGAACGGACTTTCGGCGCACCCGTTATCGACCCGCCCGGAAATGCCGCCCGAAGGCAATCTATCGGGCTCGTCCCCTTTTTAAGCTTGCCGGATACCGTCGAGACCATGTGAAAAACGTTGGAGTACTTTTCTATCGAAGAAGACTCTGCCTGCCTGACCGTGCCGTAGTTACATATCTTGCCCAGGTCGTTGCGCTCAAGGTCCACTATCATTATATGCTCGGCGTTGTCTTTGACGCTTTTTTTAAGCTCTTTCGCAAACGAGATGTCGCTTTTGCGGTCGGCGCCGCGCGGCCGCGTCCCTTTTATCGGGCGCGTTTCTATATGATCGCCCCTCTTCAGTAAAAACCGTTCGGGAGACGAGCTGAGTATCGCGGTATCCCCGAATCCGAGGTAAGAAGCGAACGGCGCCGGGCTGAGGGCCCTAAGTTTGGGGTATAAATGCGCCGGATCGCACAATAGATCCGCTTCGAACCTTTGCGAGATATTGACCTGGTAGATGTCGCCCTTCTTTATATAATGTTTGGCCTTGCGGATAGCGTCGATGTACCCTGCTTTGGAAAAATTGGACTTAAGCTGCCGGGCTTTTTTATCCGGGAAGCGGGCCGAGGCGATCTTATTTTCCCGTATCTTCTCTTTAAATTCCTTCAGCCTGTCGGATCTCCTGGCAGCTCTCTTTTTGCCCGCATAAGGCAGGCCGGAACTCGCGATATAAGCGGAACGGGCGATATTGTCATAGATAAGGGCTGTGTCATAAAATCCCATGACGCAGTCATGCAGGCCGAGATCGTTTTTCGCGCGGTCAGGCAGGTCTTCTATGAAGTCCTTCAGGTCGTATGAGAAATACCCTACCCCGCCCGACGAGAAAGGCAAGTCCTTTTCACCGCGGCCGCATTTATATTCCGCGAATATCTCTTCTAGCGCGCTAAACGGATCGGAACGGAACGACTCAGTCCTGCCGTCCGCCCATTCCAGCATAACGGCATCCTTTTTACTTTTAAAGACGAGGAAGGGATCGCACCCTAAGAACGAGAACCTGCCGAGATTTTTGCCGCGGAGGGCGCTGTCGAGGAAAAAAGCATACGGGCTGCCTTTGACGGGATCGAATAGGTCCGCCGGAGAATAGCGGCCTGTTATTTTTTCTATAACGGTGTCAGCCATTGATAGCTTCCGAAAAAGCTCCGGCCAGCGCCTCGAGCCCCTGCAGCACCTCTTTACTCATAGGCGCTCCCAGAGACGTGTCTTTAGGCTGGACGGATATCACGAATATATTTATGTTATCTTTGCCTGTCTTAAGAAGGTCCGTGAATAACCTCGGGGAAGGGTTGTGCGTCGAAAAACTTACCGTCGATATCTCGTCGAGCGAGAATATCTTTATGCCGCCCGGCTCCGTACCTATGTCGGCGGCATCTATGAGCACGACGGTATCGCATGACGTGGAAAGTATCGGGAATATATAATTTTCGGGGGCGGTGCCGCAATCGAAAAGGTGCGCTTTAACCTGCCGGCCCTTAAGCATCTCTATGAGTTTCGGGCCCAAACCGTCGTCGCCGCGGATTATATTGCCCAGGCCCACTATAGATACCCTGCCGCTAAGCCTGGACTTCAGCGCGGGCGCGAGATCGCCGACCGAAAGTGCGTCAGAATTTTTCAAGGGTCGCTTTTCTCCGGCATTTTGCGCAGAGTATCTTTACCCTGTCGCTCCTTAAGACGTAATCACGGGCGGTCTGGACGACGCTCTCGGCAAACCCCATGCCCTTTAAGGATTCCACAAACAAAGTCGGATTGGAAAAAGCGAGCGGCCCGAGTTTCTTCGCGATCCAGGCCAGATGAGCCTTCGCCGTTATGACATCGCCGCAGGATTCGCAGAGCGCGAGCTCTTTCTCGTCGGTAGTCGATATCATAGCGCTTCTGTCATAACCTGCGAGGTCGAATTTCGTCGTGTGTTTTATACCGGGCGGGTTATCCTCTTTCGTGGTGCAAAGGGCGCTGCATTGCCCGCAATAATGGCACTCGTCTAAGTGGAGGATCATTTTGCGGACGGCCTTCTCTTTCGTAACCGTGTCCCTGAACTCTATCGCTCTCATCGGACAGACGAGGGCGCACGCGGTGCAGGCTATGCATCCTTCGTTCGAATATTCCGGCTTGCCGCGGAACCTCTTTGCCGGTTCATGCGGCGCGTACGGGAATTTCGTCGTGTACGGCCCTTTCACGAGCGCCGTCACGGCTTCTATAAGTTCTCTTATCTTAGGTAATCTCATTTAACCCAACTTTACTATGTTCGACGAGTGGCGCGCCAGGTTGCCGGTGAAATCGAGCATATCGAAATACATATTGGCACCCATTGGTGTGCAGTCTCCCCTGACCAACCTATCGGCGTGCTCTTTCCTGTAATTTTCGACCAGCTCTTTGACGCGGAGACCGTTATCGAGCACTTTCTTCTTTAACGCCTCGTCTTTTTGACGCAAATATTCCCGCATCATCTGGACCGAGCTTTTCATTGCCTTATATGTTTCGTTAAATTGCCTGACAGCCTCTTCGCTAAAGAGAATCCGCTCGTGAACTTTGACCTCGATCCTCTCGATAAGGCTCGTGGCCTCGTCCCCCATGCGTTCGAGCATCTCGACTATCTGGGCAAGCGCTGCGAGAGGCCTCCTGTCGGGAACGTTCCTGGCGGCGGACATTATCTTGTCGGCCAGCGCCCTCTCCGTCTTGTTAAGTTCCGTCTCTTCCTGCAAAGCTGTCGTTAAAAATTCCATCTTGTTCTTTATAAACCCGTATTCGATAAGGTTCAGGATCTCGTAAACCCTGTCCGCCATCGAAATTGCCTCAAGCCTGATCTCGTTAGCATCCATAAAACAGCTCCGCTCCGATTTTACTCCGAAAGGCCCGGATCATTTCTTTATAGTTTCGCTGTATTGATCGACTATCGTGCCCTCGCAGGGCTTGACCCCGGACCTGTAAGCGCCTCTGGCAAGCGCGTGGGCCGATACGGGCGCCGTCAAAAAGATGAACGCGATGCAAAGGAGCGCTTTTATTCCCGTGGCCGTAAAACCTGTGCACACGAATAGGCCGAATAGTATTCCGCACGTCCCCAATGTCACGCACTTGGCCGAGGCCTGGAGCCGCGTGTACACGTCGGGGAACCTTATGAGCCCCAGGCATCCGAAGAAATCGAATACGAGCCCTATCACCATAAGAATTATCCCTATATTCTCATTCATCGAAATCTTTACCCTCCAGGTATTTCGCAAGCGCCATTATCCCTATGAAACTCTGCAGCGCCCACGCCAGGCCTATGTCTATGTACCAGTCCCTGCCCGTCGGGAGGCTCAAGATAGCGCAAAAGCCGACTATGAGTATGCCGAGCATATCTACAGCCACCGCCCTGTCGGGCGCCGTCGGCCCTCTCAGTATCCTGAACAGGCACATCATCGCGCATATGAGCAGCCATAAGAACGCCCTGGCGAGAAAATTGGACTGCCAGCTGAGCATGGACGGGACCGGGCAGAATAATATCACTGCCGCCATGATCACTATAACGACGAGCCCGCTTATCCAGTTTAAATTTTTCATATTAATCGAATATCCTCTTCAGGATGCGTTCAAATTTATCCACTACAGGAAGCCGCATATCGGAAGAAACGGCGCCGTCTTTTAAGAAAAGGACGTGTATGTAACCATATCCCTTGAATTTATCGACATCAACCGAAGTCGTGCCGGGAGTAAGCGTTATGGAATTTGCCAAAAATGTCAGCCCCGCGTCCGACTTAAGTCCGGTCTTTACCCTTATAGTCCCGGGCCTTATGGGTAATGTCGGATGGACCACTCTCCACGCCACGTCTATATTGGCCTTGATGCATTCCCATATGAATACGATAGTGTAGCATACGAACCAGAATACCTTTTTAACGATACCGAAGAAGCCGGCGCGCTTTACCTTACCCGACGGTGAGGCAACCCCGAAAGTATCCACCGTCATGAAAGTCATGAAGAAAGCCACGAAAACACCCATGATAAGCTGTTTCGTATCCGGCACCCAGTTCAAAAGCGACCAGACAAATAACCACAGGATAAATAACGACACCGCGTTTATCATCTCAGGCCCCCGATATTCGCGAAAGACGTCCCTTTTACTATAATGGCCGCCGCGTTATTCAGTAAATTATTCGCCGGCCCCGGCAAAAGCGCCAGCCCGCCCAGGATAACGATAACGGTCAAAGCGATAACCGCTATATTCATGGCCGCGTTAGGTTTTATCTCGTGCTGTGTCATCGGCTCCGTATTCTCTTTGCCGAATATCGCGGGCGTAAGCGCCTTGATATAGTAAGCCAGCGTAAGTATGCTGGCAAATACCGCGATGGACGCTAATCCCGGACGGCCCGCATGGACGCAGGCGAGTATTATCATGAGCTTCGACCAGAACCCGCCGAACGGAGGCACTCCGCATATCGAGAAGGCACCCGCCAACATCGAGTAACCGGAGACAGGCCTCTTCTTCAATATGCCCGAAAGCCTCGTCAGGTCGTTGGAATGCATGGCGTTTTCGGCTATGCCCGAATTCAGGAACAATGATGATTTCGCCACGCTGTGATTGAATAGATGCAATAGGCTTCCCGCTATAGCCAGCGGAGTGCCGATCCCGAAGCCGAGCAGTATATATCCCACCTGGCTTATGCTCGAATATCCGAAGAGGCGCCTTATATTCGTCTGGCCGAACGCCAAGAATGCGCCTACGAGCATCGACAGGACCGCTAAAATTATAAGTACGGACGAAACGGCTGCGGTAGCGCCGAATATATTAAAGAATATCCTGACGATCGCATATACGCCGAGCGTCTTTATAAGTACGCCGGAAGAGACCGCGGGGATGGTGGCCGGCGAAGAACTGTACGCGTCCGGAAGCCACGCGTGGAACGGCACCGCCGCGGCTTTGAGCCCGAAGCCCATGAGGAACAGGATGCTCACGAACGATAAGAGCTTCACTTGGCCTTTCGACGCTATCACCTGCGCCAGGTCGTTCATATTGACGGTGGAGGCGAAACCGTAAAGGAACGCGATACCGAGCAGTATAAAACTCGACGCGACGGCGCCCATCACCGCGTATTTGAACGATGCTTCGAGAGAGCGCGGCTCGGTCCCGAACGCGACGAGCGCGTAAGCGGATATCGAGGCGATCTCTAAGAACACGAACATATTGAATATGTCGCTCGTTATTAAAAGGCCGTTCACCCCTGCCATCATCAGCATGAATAGCGTGTAGTATTTCCATTTATCCGTATAAGTCTTTATATAACCTACGGAATATAACGCCACGAAAAAGCCGATCATATTGGCGACGACGAGCATAAAGGCGGAGAACGCGTCCACGACGAGCTCGATCCCGAAGGGCGGGACCCAGTTCCCGACGTCGTACGAGGCCGTTTTATGGTTGATGACAAATACAGCGATCCCGCATGAAAGCGCGAAAAGCGAAAGCGTAGATACGCACGCTATCGCGTCGGCTGCCCTCTTCATCCGCTTCGCGAATAACGGCGTCAGGAAGGCCGCCGCAAGAGGCATCGCTATGAAATATGTTAAAGTCGGCATAATTATCCTTTGAGCCTGTTGATCTTCGTTATATCGAACGTACCGTATTTCTCATATATCTTTATGGCTATGGAAACGAGTAAAAGAGTGACCGAAAGCCCCAGCACTATAGAGGTGAGCACGATCACCTGCGCCAGCGGATCGACCATCTTCATCATGGTCTGGCCGTGCTCATATATAGGAGATCGCCCGCCCTCCACATAGCCTATGAGAATGAAAAAAAGGTTCACGGCATATTCCATGATACCTATGCCGATGATTATTTTTATGATGTTCCTTTTTCTCAGGACGCAATAAAGCCCTATCGAAAAAAGAACAAGGCAGAGCATATATATGATCATTCTATCTCTCCAGGCTACTCGAACTCTTTATCCGACTTCGAAAGAAGCACCAGCGCCACGAATATCGCGAAGAGCCCGGCGCCCACTATTATCATCTCGCAGATCGGTATTATCACGGCGTTATTGAATATATGGCACGATATGTCCCTGGCAAAGAATAAATTTATGGGGACGCACCGGCCCGCGAAACTCGCTATGACTATGAAAAGGAATACCAGGGCTCCCAGGCTTATGATGAGCCTGATAAGGTTCGAGCGCAGCCTTTTCAGCGCCACCTCTTTACCGAAAGCAAGCATTATATGTACGAAAGAGAGCGCCACGATAACGCCGCCGGCAAATCCGCCGCCCGGCGACTCGTGGCCGGTCATCGCGATATATATGCCGTAGATGAGAATGAAACCGAGAGTGAAACGCGTAACGGTCTTCACTATCAAGGTCATTCCCCTGTCGTACCTGAACGGCGACTTGTTCATCTGATCACCCTTTTCGTCCTATCTTCCTGGCGACTGCCAGGACGCCTATTATGGCCGCGAACAGCATAGTCGCCTCGCCCAGTGTATCGAGCGCCCTGTAATTTAAGTTTATGGCCGCGACTATATTCATAGCACCCGTCCTCACCAGCCCTTCGGACAGATAGACTTTCGACACACGCATTAACGGGCTGCCGAGATCCGGCATGAATTTCAGCGAAGCGTAAGCGCTTACGAGGAATACCACGGCGAAGAGGATGGTAGCCAGGGTATTGAATACCCATCTGCCGGAGATATTGAAAGGAAGGTCCTTCCTCGTAGTGGCGCGGACGAGTATTATAAGGCTCAATATTTCCACGACGAGCTGCATTATCGCCAGGTCAGGCGCTTTCAATACCAGGAACGCCATCGCAAGCCCTATGCCGACGGCGCCTATGGCGACGACGCTCGACAATAGGTCCTTGGCGGCTACCGCTATTATCGCCGCGGTTATCATGAATATAAGAAGTATGTACATCTCTATCATTATTGCCTCAAAAATATCGCGAGGAATATCCCGATCATGCCCAGAAGGCACCACACCATATACGTCGGCAATATCCCGTTATGAAGACGCTGTAAATACGCCGTGCAATACGATACGCCTTTAAAGAAAATATTATAGATATCGAGAGAGCCGGCCGATTCTTTCTTGTAAACGGCTTTGAGCGTGCGCACGTCCTTCAATGTATCG
>JAQUSB010000025.1 GCA_028715345.1 Candidatus Omnitrophota bacterium
ACTTTAACGAGAAGACCGGGAAGCAGTATCGCTGGCAGTCAAGGGACAACCAGCTCATAATTACCGCCCGCCTCAAGGAGAAATACACAAAAGAGGACTTGCTCAAGGTTTCTGGTGGACGGGATGGTGCAGGCGCATTCCTATAATATAAGGAAGACGCCTATGCTTTGTATGAAGCCGGTAGGCTATAGGGGCATCGTAGGATGTCTATATCTGCCAGATTATTTAGACAGCGAGTTTTGCAAATGAACTCTGAAAAAATTAACATCGAGATTAAAATAGTTGACCCCCCAATTAATATGGACGCGGTCGTAGATTTTTTTGTCGATTTACTCGCTGATGAAATTTTGCGTGAAATCAAAAATAAGAATTATCTTGCGAATAGTAACAAGGTGTGATATAGTATATATGATATGGAAAAGCGATACACGGTTAAAGACATATTAAAGGAATTAGGGATTTCAAGAAGCGAATTCTACAAATGGGATAGGGCCAAGAAAATACCTAAACCAAAACGGGATCCTATGAATAATTGGCGATATTGGACAGAAAGAGATCTCAAGCATCTGAAGAAAGTTACGGGGCGATGAAAAACAATAAAGCCATATCATATTTGCGGTGTTCAACGGACATGCAGGATGCTAGTATACCCGAGCAGAAAAAGGCTATAGAAATATTCGCTAGGGATAATGACATTGCTATTGTCCGGCATTTCGATGATGAAGGCAGGAGCGGACGTAATGCCGAAGAACGCCCAGGCTTTATGGAAATGAAAAAGACCGTTGAAACTTCAGATGACTTCCGGTTCATTCTTGTATATGATTGTACCAGATTCGGAAGGTTTAAAGACCCGCAAGAAGCTGTCTACTGGGAAGTTCATTTTAGAAAATGCGGTAAAATTGTAAAATATGTAACCGACGAATCTGCCAATGATAATACTCTTGGGGGCCGCTTAGTCAAAACTCTGAAACATGAGCAAGCAACACAATACGCCTTAGATCTTTCAAAGACTTCCTTTAGAGGGCATAAACATTATGCAGAGCTCGGATTCCATGTTGGTGGAATGGCAAAATATGGCTATAAGAGATTATTAGTGGACGAATCGGGTAGGCCGGTAAAGATATTGGAATATGGCGAGCATAAGGCGCTTAAAACACAACACGTTAAATTGGCTAAGGGTAATCCAGACGAAGTACGAACGGTGCAGCGTATATTTGACATGTATGTTAATAAAGGTCTTGGCATGACAAAGATCACGGATACCCTTAATAAAGAAGGCGTGCCGCCACCGATAAGACGACCCAAGGCAATGACTGTTGGGTGGAGTAAGTCAACTGTTTGGAGTATCTTGCATGACCCTACTTATATTGGGTGGGTCGTTTACAATAAAAATTCTTATGATAATTTACTCGAACAGGATAAGGGATGGGGCAGGACTAAGCCTCAAGCAGAATGGGTTGTGAATAAGACTGCTCATGAACCTATAGTTAGCGAAGAGTTGTTTAAGGGCGTGGCAGCTAAAATAAAACAATCATCTTTTAAGAACGGGGGAGGTCATACTAGTCGTTATCTTTTAAAGGGATTGATTGTTTGCAGTATATGCAAGGCCCGATACCAAGGCAGGACAACTGCCCATTATGAAAAAGGTAAGAAGGAATACAGGGATCCGTATTATGTATGCGGGTCTTATATTATGCGAGGCAAGCATGTATGCGGTTGTTGGTCTGTACCCCAAAAGTTATTAGAAGGATTAGCTATCCAGAGAATTAAAAAAATTATAGAAGAGCCGTCTACTGTGAATAGGATAAGAGATGGGGTTAAGGCAAAGCTTGAAAAATCCCTGGCTAAAAATCAGGGATCCCATGACATTGATAAAGAGCTGGGGATAGTAACAAGGCAGATGAAAAATCTGACTGAAGCGGTCGCTAATGGCTTTGACAGGAAAATGGCTACTGAAAGAATCAACGAGTTAATGGCAAAACGCGATAGGCTGGAGGAGATGAAGTCTGAAAGGCGGGGCATAACGCCTATCGATGTAAGTCGGTATACTAATAAAGTTGAGCAGCGCCTGAGGGAATTTAAAAGCTTCGAAAATCTTAATATAGAGAAAAGAAGGGATTTGATAAAGCGGTTTCTCTATAAGATAGAGATTGATTCTAAGGAACGAAAGTGCTATTATTACTTTTTCAAAAGTCCGATTATCGATGATAATTATAGCAATTTAACTTATGATGGTAAGGGTAATCTGTTAAGTTCGGGGTCAACTCTCACCACCAACTTAACATATAAGAATAAGTTTTGTATGTTAAGTTCGGAGACTGCCCTCACCACCAGTTTCTCCCATAAATAACCGCGTAAAAATACCTGCGTACGGCACAAATTTCATTTTAGTAAGAACCTTACACTATGGGGAGAGTCGACATGGATCTAAAAATGGTATTTTTCGGAAATAGCGTATTGGATTACATTATCGCTTTATCGACGCTGGCCCTAAGCCTCGCGTTCGTTAAATTGGTCATAAGCTTTTTTGTGCTGCGCCTCAAGAAGATGGCGGAAAAGACCGCTATGAAATTCGACGATCTATTGGTATCGATCCTGGAAAAGATAGGGCTGCCGGCATTATATATAAGCTGTTTTTACGTAAGCGCCAAGATATTGAATCTGCCTCCAACCGCCGATGCCCTGATCAACGCGTTAGAAATGATCATCATCACCTTTTTCGCCGCCCGGTTAATCATCATGTTTGTCAACTGGGGCATCGACACGTACCTTGCCAAGAGCCAGCAGGACCCTATAGTGATACGCAGTTTCGGAGGCATTTTATGGGCCGCTAAAGCTTTGATCTGGATCCTGGCAGCCACGATCCTTTTAGATAACCTCGGTTATAAAGTTTCCACGCTGATCGCCGGGTTGGGGATCGGCGGTATCGCTGTAGCCATAGCCGCGCAGGCCTTGTTGAAAGATTTCTTCAGCTATTTTTCCATAGTCTTCGACCGCCCGTTCAAAATAGGGGATTTTATAATTATCGGCGATTTCATGGGGACGGTCGAACATATAGGGATAAAAACTACGCGCATACGCAGCCTGGGCGGCGAAGGGGTGATATTTTCCAACGCCGACCTCACGGACTCGCGCGTGCGTAATTACAGGCTTATGGAGAAGAGGCGAGTCCTATTCCGCATAGGTGTGACTTACCGGACCCCTCACAGCAAACTGAAGGAGATACCGGGGATCATCGAAAATATCATTAAAAGCGTTCCCGATACGGCTTTTGACCGGGCCCACTTTTTTAGTTACGGGGATTTCAGCCTCATATTCGAAATAGTCTATTTTGTCCTGAGCCCGGACTATAACAAATATATGGATATCCAGCAGGAGATCAATTTCGCCGTCAAGGAAGAATTCGAGAAGCGGGGCATAGAGTTCGCGCATCCGACACAGACGCTGTATATACAGGAACGGGATAACAAAAAATGATACCGGTAATAATCAAATTTATAATTTGTACCGTCGTAATATTTTATTGCGGCAAAAGGGTCGCCAAATACGGCGATGCCATTGCCGAAAAGACAGGATTGAGCGGATTATGGATAGGGGTCATATTAGTTTCCATTGCTACCAGCCTGCCGGAAGTATTCACGGGAGTGGGAAGCACTATTTTTGTGGATGCGCCAAATCTTAGCGTAGGGAACCTGTTCGGGGCCAATACATACAATCTTGTAAATATCGCTATCCTGGATCTATTGAATAAAGGAGGGCCTTTATTAAGCGCTGTTTCCGCGGGCCAATTGTTAACCGCCGCGTTAAGCCTCGTTCCTCTGGCGATCGCCATGCTGGGAATATTCTTTAATTCGAGACTGCCAGAAGTTTCTTTAATGAATGTAAGTTTGTACAGTATTTTAATTCTCGTTTCTTATGTTATTTGCACCAGGATAATTTTCAAGTTCGAGAAAAAGAAACAGATGCTCAAGGCTTTGGAAAAAGAAGAACAGGCTGTCTTCAAATACAACGATATTTCGCTGAAAACCGCTTCTATACGTTATTGCGCAGCCGCGGCCGCCATAGCGGCGGCCGGTATATGGCTTGCTTATATAGGCGATGACCTGTCTAAGATCCTCGGTTTGGGCCAGAATTTTGTAGGGAGCCTGTTTCTCGGTTTCGCCACAACCCTGCCGGAAGTAACGGTATCTATAGCAGCCCTGAGGCTGGGGGCCAAGGAACTGGCGGTAGCGAATATGCTTGGGTCGAATCTTTTTAACATAACAATAGTGTTCATAAATGACATTCTATATAGGAAGGCGCCTATCTTTTCAATCCTGGAACACCAGCATATCTTCACCGCTTTTATGGTTATATTGATGACATTGGTCGTCATATCCGGTTTGATCTTAAAACCGAAAAGGAAGACGGTATTCGGCCTGAGCGCTTATGCTATAATATTGATAGCGATCTTTTTGATAGGAGCTTATGCCAATTTTGCGATGGGGAGATGAGTAACGGAAAAAAACGCATTCGATGCCTGCCTTGAACATTGTCGAAATACAGAACCTGGACGACCCGCGGCTTGCCGCTTATAGTTCCCTGAAAGGTAAAAAACTGGAGAAGGACGGCATCTTTATTGCCGAAGGGGAGAAGGTCGTCCGGAGTATGTTTGAGAGCGGGTGCAGGGTAGCGTCGTGCCTTACGTCAAACAGCGCTGCCGCCAGGTATAAAACCTTACTGGCGGTTTTAGCAAAAAGAGGAGCCGATATTTATGCTGCATCCGATGAAGTGATAGAGAATATCATAGGCTTCCGTTTTCATAAGGGGATAATGGCTGTCGGACATTGCCCTGAAAAACTTACGATATCCGATGCGCTGAAAGCCGTCAAACCGCCGCTATTTCTCGTCGCGCTCGATTCTGTCAATGATCCGCAAAATGTCGGCCTCATAACACGCAACGCGGCCGCGTTCGGGGTTCGGGCGCTAATAGTGGACGGAGCGACATACGATCCGTATTATAGGAAAGCGGTCCGTGTGTCCATGGGGACGATCTTCGGCCTGCCGGTCTGTTACGAAAAGGATATCGCAAAATCCTTATCTGTGCTTAAGAAAAAATACGGTGTGCGGGTTATCGCCGCTACACCCGGTAAGAGCGCGCGCGATATAGCTAAAGTAAAATTATCGGGCAATATCTGTTTTGTGTTCGGCAACGAGGATAGAGGCGTATCGCGTAAAATATTGAATATGGCCGACGAGAAGGTCCGTATACCGATAAAAGGCGGCGTCGATTCGTTGAATGTTGCCAGCGCCTGCGCCATATGCCTGCATGAGGTATCGCGCGGCCGTCAAAGAGGGCTGAAATGAAAAAAGCATTCATTATATTGGCATTGCTGTCACTGCCGGTTTTTGCCGATAGCGGCATGGCGAAAATCATGGACGAGCATATCTATATAATCCCTGCCGGGCGGATCGATAAGGATATAACCGGCTTTGTAAAGGATAAAATCCCCGGGACCATTCCGGCCAACGCAAAAGCCGAGGTGGACCGGCAGATGGAACTGCCCGAGCTCGCGTATGATCCTTCGCGCAAACAGTATGACGCGGTGATGATGCTTGATGAGATGTCGCGGGACATTACCATAGATACGGGGGTAGAACGCGCGATAATAATAACCGACGCAGACCTTTACGCGCCTGATTCCGATTTTGTGCTGGGCTTTGCCGATGCTAAAAGGGGGATAGCCGTAGTATCGACGGCCCGCCTTGGCGGAGAGAAGCTGGCCGAGAGAGTCTTAAAAGAGTCCATGCGCGAGCTTGGGATCTCTCGGGGGCTTACCGATTGCCCCGACCGGAAGTGCGCAATGTATTTTTCCAATAATGTAAGCGGTATCGACGCTAAAAGGAGCGCTTTTTGCCGCGACTGCAGGGATAAACTGCGCCGGCAGTATATAAGGCCCATAATGAAGGCGGTATTAAAGCCTTTAATATAAGATAGAAAGGCAGCCCTCCGCCAGACCGATAAAAAAAGCTTAAAAGATATTGACAGTATCCGGTTCCGATGATATACTTGACTATGTTGATATTTAATATAGTTAAATATCAGGGAGGTTAAAGATGCGGAATCTGTCATTATCGGAATTCGCCGAACGGATATCAGAGATAATGCCGGTGATATCCAGGCGGTTCTATAAAAAGGTCACCGGCGAGTTTTTCAGGATGAAGGTAACGATGTCGCAATTCGTCATCCTTGAGATACTGAGCCGCGACGGGGAGTCACGGATGACCGACCTCGCCAGGGGGATAGGCGTCAGCACCGCGGCCATAACAGGTATGGCGGATAGATTGGTCCGCGATGGTTATGCGGTAAGGGTCAGCGATCCCGGCGACCGCAGGATCATAAAAGTGGATCTTACGTCCAAAGGCAGTAAATTGGTTAAGAAAATGAGAGATCATCGAAAACAGATAGTGAGCAAGATATTCGGTGTCCTCTCCGAAGCGGAAAGAGAAAAATACCTGGAATTATTACTTACCATAAGAGACAGGCTTAAAGAATAATAAGGACCGTCTTCAAATGATGAAAAGGATATTAGCGGTTACAATAATATTTGCGCTCATATTGAGCTGCAGGCCTGCGGATGTTTTGAGCCAGGGCGGGGTTAACCCTGCCGCAAAGCCCGACAAGACCGTCACCGAAGCGAAGCCGGTCTGCGCATTGCCTTCTGCGCGGGCGTCGCAGCTGCCATGTACAGAAAAGGGCGCGCCTGAGGTAAGTGTATACATGACCGGGCCGGTCAAGACCGAAAAATTTTCCGCCCCTCCGCTATATCCCGAAGCGCAGGTGACGAATGCGCTTACTTTACCTGATTGTTACAGGATGGCTTTGATCCAGAGCGAGATCATAGCGATAAACGCCGACCTTATAAAGGAAGCGGACGCCCATTTTATGATCGCTCTCTCGACCATTCTGCCGCATGTTTCTTTTGAATCAAGCGATTTTCAGGAAGCGCTCCCGTCGCAAAAGGGGCAGGCCCTGAGCTCCTTAAAACCAAACAAGGTCTCGACCAGGAATTTTAATTTTACACAGACGCTTTTCAGCGGGTTCAAAGCGATAGCGGGGATGCGGGGCGCTAAATACGAAAAGAACCAGCGTATCGACGAAAAGATAAGAGCCGAACAGCTGCTTTTAGTGGATGTATCGGATGCGTTCTATCTTCTGCTGGAAAAGAGAGCGGATTTGAACGTTCTGAAGAGGATAAGGGTAGTCCTGGATGACCGTATCAAAGAGTTGATAGCGCGTGAACGGCTGGGGAGATCGAGGCCCAGCGAAATAGTGTATGTGAAGACCCAACTTTACAGCGTCGAGGCTTCGATAGAATTAGTGAAGAGCCAGGAGGTCGTAGCGCGGCAATTGCTGGAATTTTTAGTGGGCCAGCCCGTCGGCCCTATAGCGGATACTTATCAATTTCCGGATAAGCTGAAGCCCGAAGAGTATTATGTGGCGCAATCGCTCGCCCGTCCCGATGTCCAGGCGACCAAGTTTGCCTGGCAGCTGTCGAAAGAGAATATCCTGGTCGTAGAAAGCGATTTTCTCCCCCAGGTGGATGTTAACGGAAATTATTATACACAGCGCACAGGTTTTTATGAAACAACAGATTGGGATATAGAGCTTAAGGTAAGTGTCCCGATATTCGAGGGTACGGAAGTGCTCGGGAACTCCAACATAGCGCGTCTGCAGGCAGATGAGAAGATGCAAGCCTATCACCGGGCCCGCCGCAAAGCCCCTTATGATATAAGGAATGCATACATAGGGTTGACGACCGCTATGGCGGTGCGTGACGTGATGAGAAAAGCATATACTACAGCCAGGACTAACGCTCATATGCAGATAAAAGACTATGACCGCAGGCTTGTCAGCAACCTCGATGTCCTCACGGCCATACAGGCCCTGGAAAATTCCGAAAGAGATTATGTAAATGCGTTGTATGAAGCTAAGCGCCGGTACTGGCAGTTAAGGGTGGCTGTCGGCCAGAGCGGAACGGAGAGTTTAAATGACGCTTTCTGACCTTTCCATTAAGAGGCCGGTATTCGGCTGGATGCTTATGATAGGCGTTATCGTTTTCGGCGCCATCGGTTTCTCCGGCCTTGGGGTGAGCCAGCTTCCCGACGTAGATTTCCCGGTCGTGAGCGTTACGATAACATGGGAAGGCGCGGCCCCCGAAGTAATGGAAACGGATGTTACCGACGTAATCGAAGGCGCGGTAATGAGCGTAGAAGGCGTCAAGGAAGTAACGTCGGTATCGATGCTGGGAGCGTCGCAGATAACCATAGAATTCGACCTGGATCGCCCCATAGACGTTGCTTTGCAGGAAGTCCAGACCAAAATCTCCCAGGCGCAGAGGAATTTGCCGAACGACATAGATCCGCCTATAATAACCAAAACCAATCCCGAAGACCAACCTATCATGTTCGTCGCTCTTTCGGGCGACCGCCCGCTTAAAGACCTTATCCGTTATGTAAATGAGACGCTGAAGGATCAATTCATCACCGTACCGGGCGTCGGCGATATCAGGTTGGGCGGATATGTGGAACCGAACCTGAGAGTTTGGCTCGATGCCGACAAGATGCAGGCCCAGCAGCTTACGGTCGAGGACGTCCTGAAAGCCATCGGCGCCCAGCACGCCGACCTTCCCGCAGGTTATATCGATGCCGGCCATAAGGAGATAAATGTAAGGGTGTATGGCGAAGCTTCGACGCCCGAGCAATTCGGCAATATCATAATACCGGAACGCGTACGCGGCGGCCCCATATGGAGGAGTATGCGCATAAAAGATGTGGGGAGGGTCGAAGACGGCCTGGCCGACATCCGCAGGATCGCTCGCACCTGGGGCAAAACATCCGTTGGCCTTGGCATAGTCAAACAGCGCGGCACGAACGCTATAGAAGTTTCCAGAGGCGTCAAGAAAAGGATCGCGGAGATACAGAAATTTTTACCGGAAGGCATGAATCTCGGCGTCGGTTTCGACTCGACCAAATTTATACAGGATTCCATCAATGAATTGAAGCGCAACCTTATATTCTCGATAATTTTAACTTCCATAGTCTGTTTGATATTCCTCGGTTCCTGGAGCGCCAACATCAACGTTCTCTTATCTATCCCGTTTTCTCTGGCCGGCGCGTTCCTCGTCCTTTATTTTATGGGTTTTACGATAAACGTATTTACGATGCTGGGCCTTTCGCTTGTAATAGGTATAGTCGTCGACGACGCCATAATGGTGCTCGAAAATATTTCGCGTTATCAGGAGCACGGAAAGTCGCGCATGAACGCTGCGATAATCGGGGCCCGGGAGATAACATTCGCCGCTGTGGCTACATCGGTGGCGATACTCGCGATATTCGTGCCGGTCATATTTATGAAGGGCGTTATAGGTAAGTTCTTCTTCCAGTTCGGAGTTACGATATCCGTAGCGGTAATGTTCTCTTTGCTCGAAGCTATCACCATAACGCCTATGAGATGTTCGCAATTCCTGACGGTAGGGCATACCAGCGGGTTCGGCAAAGCCATCGACAGTTTTATTAAATGGACGACCAGAGGCTACAAGTCGATCCTTACCTTTTTATTGAATAAGCCGAAGTCGATGATAGCCGCGGCCCTTATAGTTTTTATCGCGTCCCTTGCCCTTACGGCGGTTATCAAAAAAGAATTTGTGCCGTCGCAGGACCAGGGCATTTTTCTTGCCAGGATAATGCTGCCTTTAGGATCGTCCATCGACAAGACCGACAGCGTTTTTCTGGAGGCGGAAAAATTCCTCATGGAGCGTAAGGATGTGGAAACATATTTCAGCGCTGTCGGCAGTTTTACGGGGTCGCAAGTAAACCAGGGATTCATGTTCGTTACCCTCAAAGAAAGGGATAAGAGGCCGATGGTGAACGGCCATCACGAAACCCAGGCCGAATTTATGGCGACGGCCAGGGAAGCGTTCAACTCGATCCCCGGGGTCGATAGAGCCGTTATCCAGGACCTGTCCTTGAGCGGGTTTACCGCCCAACGCGGCTTCCCGATCGAGTTCACTATCCGCGGGCCGGAATGGAATAAATTGGGAGAACTCGGGCAGGAGATGATGAATCGGATGAAGGCATCCGGTTTTATGACGGACGTCGACACCGACTACCAGCTTGGTATGCCCGAACTGCAGATATATCCGGATCGCGAAAAGGCCGCTTTTCACGGGGTCAGTGTCTTGTCTATAGCCGATACTATCAACGCTATGGTGGGCGGCGTCCGCCAGGGTAAATTTACCAGCCGCGGCAAGCGTTACGATGTGCGTGTCAGGCTTGAAGCTGTCGACAGGGCGAACCCGGCGGATATAAAGAATATGTGGGTGAGGAACCAGTTCGGCGAGGTTGTTCCTCTGTCCGATGTCGTGACCGCGGAGGAGAAGCCCTCGTTATTTTCCATTACCCGCAAAAACCGGGAGCGCGCTGTAAGCGTTTTCGCGAATCCCGCGCCGGGCCACTCACAGCAGGAAGCGCTCGACGAAGCGATGAAAATAGCCAAACAGGTTCTCCCCGAAGGATACCGCATAGTATTTTCCGGAGGATCGCAGGCTTTCAAAGAATCTTTCCAGGGCCTGATGTTCGCGCTCATCCTGGGAATATTTGTGGCATACATGGTCCTCGGCACGCAATTTAACAGTTTCATCCACCCGTTTACCGTTCTTCTTGCGTTGCCGTTCAGTATGACAGGCGCGTTCCTTTTACTGTTCCTTACGGGCAACTCGCTGAATTTATACAGTATGATAGGTTTGATACTTTTAATGGGTATAGTAAAAAAGAATTCCATACTTTTAGTCGATTTTACGAACGAACGGCGCAGACAGGGAATGAATGTGCGCGATGCACTCTTGGACGCCTGCCCGATACGCTTGAGGCCGATACTCATGACCTCCATCGCGATAGTCGCGGCTGCCATACCCGAAGCGCTGGCTAGAGGCTCCGGATCAGAGACGATGGTGCCAATGGCCATCTCGGTCATAGGCGGAGTGACGCTCTCGACCATCCTGACGTTATTTGTCGTGCCATGCGCTTACGAGATCTTCGCGAAGTTTGAAAATCCCGCCGATTACGCGAAGAGGGAAGAAGATTCGTTGTTCGAATAGCCGCCGCAGCCATTTTCCGCTTGTCTGTGCGTAAATGTATGATATAATTACATCGTTATTATTATATTAAACCGCGGGCGTAGCTCAATGGTAGAGCGCTAGCCTTCCAAGCTAGTTACGACGGTTCGATTCCGTTCGCCCGCTCCATTAAAGGGCGGAGTTTTATGGGGACAGTATGCAAAATACTCACAGTCGATGACCAGATGGGCATCGACTCTTTTTTTTACGAGTTCTTCAGCGCGCGCAATTACGAAGTGTTCAGCGCTATGAGCGGCAACGAGGCGATCTCGATAGTCAAAAAACATAAACCCAGGATCGTTCTGCTCGACATAAAAATGAAGGGGATGGACGGCATCGAAACGCTTAAACAGATAAAAGCTATCGATAAAGATATAGTGGTCATCATGGTCACCGGCGAGAAAGACGACGCTACGATAAACGCGGCGCTCGAGGCCGGCGCCAATGACTATATAACGAAACCGCTGAGCCTGGAATATCTCGAGAAGGTGGTCCTGTTAAAATTCATAAATCTTCAGATAAATGACCTTGGAAAACTTTAATTAAGGGGGTTGGTATGCTTAATGCGGGGATCGAAGCGATCAATGAGAAGGTGAAGAAAGAGAGTAATTTTGTAAAATCGCTGGTGGATGAGATCGAGAAGGTAATAGTCGGGCAGAAATATCTTATCGAAAGGCTTTTGGTGGGCCTTTTAGCAAACGGCCACATCCTTATAGAAGGAGTCCCCGGCCTTGCCAAAACGCTTTCCGTAAGAGTCCTTGCCCAGAGCATAAAGACCAAATTTCAGAGGCTGCAATTCACCCCCGACCTCTTACCCGCGGATCTCGTCGGGACCCTTATATACAACCCGAAAACCGGAGATTTCACTACGAAGAAAGGCCCGATATTCGCCAACATAATTTTAGCGGATGAAATCAACCGCTCGCCGGCAAAAGTTCAGAGCGCGCTCCTTGAGGCCATGCAGGAGCGGCAGGTCACGATAGGCGAAGAGACGTATAAGCTGGACGAGCCGTTCCTTGTCCTGGCGACGCAGAACCCGATAGAGCACGAAGGCACATACCCGCTGCCGGAAGCCCAGGTCGACAGGTTCATGCTGAAGCTCAGGATCGGTTACCCCTCTAAAGAGGACGAGCTCAAGATAATGAAGAGAATGGCCGTGACGGACAAGAAGATAAACGTAAAGAACGTCGTCGGCCCCGACGATATAGTGCGCGCGCGTAAGGTCGTCGACGAGGTCTACCTCGACGAGAGGATAGAGAAATACATAGTCGATATAGTTTTTGCGACGAGGGAGCCGAAGCTCTACAGGCTCGACGAATTGACGCCGCTCATCCAGTACGGTGCGTCTCCCAGAGCGAGCATTTACCTGTCGGTAGCGGCGAAAGCATACGCGTTCCTGCAGGGGCGCGGTTATGTCGTGCCGCAGGACGTGAAGACGATAGGCATGGACATACTCAGGCACCGCGTCATAGTCAGCTACGAGGCGGAGGCTGAGGACAAGACGTCCGAGGACGTCATCAAGCGCATCTTTGAGGAAGTAAAGGTACCTTAAAAGTGTTCCGCAAACCCCGGCTTTAGACTATGCTGCCCAAAGAGATATTACGCAAAGTAAGACGGATCGAGATAACGACCTCCAAGCTCGTTACCGATATGCTGTCCGGCCAGTATGAGAGCGTGTTCAAAGGCCGCGGCATAGAATTCGACGAGGTCAGGGAATACCAGCCCGGCGATGAGATACGTTCGATCGACTGGAACGTCACTGCCAGGATGGGCCACCCGTTCGTAAAGAAATTCGTCGAAGAGCGGCAGATGACGGTGATGATACTGCTCGACGTCTCCGGCTCATCGCATTTCGGCACGGCCAAACGCCTTAAGAGCGAACTCGCCGCCGAGATATCGGCGGTCCTGGCGTTCGCGGCCACCCAGAATAAGGACAGGGTAGGGCTCTTGCTTTTCACCGACCGCGTCGAAAAATTTATCCCCCCGAGAAAAGGGTTACCGCACGTCCTCAGGCTCATAAGAGAGGCGCTATATTTCAAACCGAAAGGCAGGGGCACGGACATATCCGGGGCGCTCAAATACCTCGACGGTGTTACCGCCCGCCGCGTCGTGGCGTTCGTCATCTCGGACTTTTTCGCCAAAGGTTATAAGAAAGCGCTTTCGCTGGCCAATAAGAGGCACGACGTCGTCGCCATCACTATAACGGATCCGAGGGAAGTGGCGCTTCCTAACGTGGGGCTTCTGGAATTGCAGGACGCGGAAGACCCCCGCTCGACGTTCCTCGTCGATACTTCGAGCGCTGCGGTGAGGGAGAAGTATTCCGCCAAAGCCCTCGCCCTGATAGAGGAACGGACGAGAGTATTCAGCGGCGTAAATATGGACCACATAAATATAATGACCGACAAGCCGTATATCGAAGAGTTCATAAAATTCTTCAAAAAACGAAAAAAGAGGATATGACCTTTCTATGAAGAGAAGGGCTTTTTTGGCCGCTTTCGTCTTTTTGTTCTTTTTGTGCGGGATCGCACAGGCCGAAGAGTATGGCACCGAAATTTCCGCTTCGGTCGATCGCGCAACGGCTCTTATCGGCGACAGGATAAAGCTTTCGATCGATATAGAGTATAAGCCCGGAGTCGAGGTGGCGCTGCCGGAATTCAAAGACGCTAAAATAGGCGCTTTCGAGATTAAGGATTCAGGTTCGAAGACCCTCAGACCGATAATAGGCGGTGATCTATTGAAGTGCTGGTATTTCATAGCCGCGTACTCTCCGGGCGATCACCAGATCCCTCCGATAGAAATAAAATACAGGAAAAAAGGAAGTAAAGACTGGAAGGTCGCGCAGACAAAAGCTTTAAAAATAACCATCGGAAGCGTGCTGCCTTCCGGGAAAAACATGCCGGCAGACATAAAAGACGTAAAGGGCCCTCTCGGGTATTTCGAGATAAATTGGTTCCTCGTCTTGGGCGCGCTTATCCTATTGATCGCCATAGCGCTGTTCTTAATGTATAAATTCCGCAAGAGGCCGGCGCCGATAAAATTGCCGCACGAGACGGCGCTCGAAGAGCTTGAGGCCGTTCGGGGTAATTTTATGCGCAATTCCGACATTAAAGAATATTATGCCGGCATATCGGATTGCGTCCGGCGGTATATCGAGAGGTCCTTTAAATTGAAGGCGCCCGAAATGACGACCGAGGAATTCCTCGGTTCTTTAAGAGAATCGGCTGCCCTGTCCCTGGTGCTTACATTGGACCAGAAAGACCTGCTCAAGGATTTTTTGAACGCGTGCGATCTCGTAAAATTTGCCAAATATAATCCGGCAAAAGGCGAGATGGAAGCCATATTCCTGTCTGCGAAGAAATTTATCGAAGAAACGAAAGGGGCGGCGTAGAAATGTTCGCATTCAGATACCCGGCCGTTCTATTACTGATGCTTCTCGTGCCGGTAGCCGTGCTTATACTGCTCAGGAAACGCTCGGAGCCCACATTCACTTTCTCCTCGCGCGAATTGGTCGAAGGGCTTAAGCCTACCATGCGCGCTCGCCTAAGCCGCGCCCCTGTTTTTCTGAGGGCGGCCGCTCTCGTGCTGGTGATATTGGCGCTTGCCAGGCCCCAGTCCGTCCTCGAAGGGACTAAGACGATCTCCGAGGGTGTCGACATGGTCCTTGCCCTCGATACGTCGACGAGCATGCTCGCCGAAGACTTTATGCTGAAAGGCGTGCGGGTGAACAGGTTCGACCTCGTCCGCGAGGTCGTCAAGGAATTCATACAGAAAAGGAAGGACGACCGCATAGGCATGGTGGCGTTCGCGGCGAGAGCGTACACAGTATGCCCGCTCACGACCAATTACCCGTGGCTTATCGAGAACCTCGACCGCGTTTCGGTCGGAATGATCGAGGACGGCACCGCCATCGGCAGCGCCATCGCCAGTTCCTGCAACAGGCTCAGGACGTCGAAGACGAAGTCGCGGATAGTAATACTCCTGACCGACGGCGTCAATAACGCCGGCACGATATCGCCGATCGTCGCCGCGGAGGCCGCGAAAGCGCTGGGCATAAAGATCTACACGATCTGCGTCGGCAGGAAAGGGCTTTCGCCTTATCCGTTCCGCGACCAGTACGGCCGGAAAGTTTACCAGAATATACCCATAGAGATAGACGAGGAAGTCCTTAAAAGGATAGCGTCCGTAACCGGCGGCAGGTATTATCTCGCCACCGATTCCGAGACATTGAGGAAAATATACGATGATATAAATAAGCTGGAAAAATCGACCATCGAGCATTTCGGCTACAGGGAATACAGCGAATTATTTTATTATTTCCTGATACCGGCGCTTATGCTGCTTCTTTTGGAAATACTCCTGGCCAATACGTTATTAATGAAGGTGCCTTAAATGCATTACGCGAACCCGAAGTATATTACTCTTATGATATTTTTGACGATCGGCGTAGCGCTCTTCTACCTCTGGACGATCAGGCGGAGGAGGAAGCTCATGAACCGCTTCGTCGAGAAATCATTGGCCGGATCGATCGCCCCCACGATAAGCGCCGAACGGAAAGCTGTGAAGATGATACTGGTAACGGTTGCCGCCGCGCTCATGGTCTTCTCGCTCGCCCGGCCCCAGTGGGGATTCGAGTGGAAAGAGACGAAGATGAGGGGGCTCGACATACTGATAGCCGTCGACGTTTCGAAGAGCATGCTGGCGACGGATGTCAAGCCTAACAGGCTCGAACGGACAAAGTTGGCCATAAAAGACCTGGTAAAGAAACTGAACGGCGACAGAGTAGGCCTGATAGCATTTTCGGGGACGGCGTTCCTGCAGTGCCCGCTCACGATCGATTACAACGGTTTTCTCCTGACGCTCGACGATCTTAACATAAACACGATCCCGCGCGGCGGGACCTCTATCTCCGGAGCCATAAGAGAAGCGATAAATGTATTCAAAGGGCAGGATAAGAAATATAAAACGCTGATAATAATCACGGACGGCGATGACCTTGAGGGCGATCCGTTAAATGCCGCTAAAGAGGCGCTGGACCAGGGGATGAGGATATATTGCGTCGGGGTCGGAACGTTCGAAGGCGCGCTGATCCCCGTCGCGGATGAACGCGGTTCGCGCGGCTGGGTGGCGGACAAAAGCGGCAACGTCGTAAAGTCGAAGCTTAACGAGGAACTTCTCAAGTCCGTCGCCATCTCGACGGGCGGCAGTTATGTGCGGGCGACGCAGTCCGATTTTGGGCTCGTCCTGCTGTATGACAAAAGCATTTCACGCCTCGAGAAGAGGGACATCGAAGGAAAAATGAACAAACAGTATCAAGAGCGGTACCAGTATTTCCTGGTTATCGCGCTGATCATTTTATTGGTCGAACCGTTCATTTCCGAGAGAAAAAGGGTGCCGCAATGAAACGGATCATTTCGATAGCCGTCATTATCGTATTTATAGTATCCATATCCGCGCTCTCGGCCTGCGCCTCGGTTAAAGATGATGTCAAAAAAGGCAATTTATTATATAATAGCAAACGTTATGCCGAAGCCGGGAAAGTGTACGACGAGGCTGCGGGCCTTTACCCGTCATCCGGCATAGCGTCTTTCAACTCCGGCCTCGCGAAGTACAGGACGGCCAATTATAAACTTGCGGTCGAGAAATTCAATAACGCCATAGCGTCAGGCCGGGCCGACCTTGTGCCGCTGTCCGACTATAATATAGGAAACGCGCAGTACAGGCTCGGCGCCGAGGCGGAAAAGACCGATATAAAGAAAGCGAAGGACTTTTACGAGGCGGCTCTTGGGTTTTACAAACGCGCGATGGACCTGGATCCGTCGGATAGGGACGCGAAATTCAACTATGAGTTCGTGGAAAAAAAGATGAATGAGCTGGCGGAAAAATACCAGTTCAAAAATGACGAGAAGAAGGACGAAAAGAAAGACCAGAAGAAGGACGATAAGCAGGACAAAAATAAAGACCAAAAAAAGGAACAGCAAAAGCAGGATCAACAACAGAATCAGGACCAAAAGCAGCAACAGCAGCAGCAAGAACAACAGCAAGAGAACCAGGAGCAGCAGAATAAGCAAGACCAAAAGGATCAACAGAAAGAAAATAAGCAGGAGCAGCAGGGCCGGGAGCAAAAACAAGATAAGGGCCAGGGCGAGCAGCAGAATAAGGAGCAGCAAGGTAAGGAGCAAGACGAGCAGAAAGAAGAATCACAAAAACAGAAGGAAGATCAGCAGCAAGAAAACAGAGAGGGTGAAGGGGAAAAAGAGGAACAGCCCAACGGCGGCGCCGAAGAGAAGCCTGAAGAGAAAGAGCAGCCCGCCGGACAGGGAGAAAAGCCCGAGCCTCAGCAAGACGCGGGCGCCGAAGAAGAGAAGAAAAAGGCCGAGCCCGAGGATAGCGGCCTGCAGCCTTATCAGGCGCCTGAATCAGCAGGGCAAGGCGTAGAGATGTCCGAGCAGGAAGCTAAAATGCTGCTCGAAGGATATAAGGGTGAGGAAGCGAGCGGCATGGCCGTTCGTATGAGGAAGAAGAAGATAGACCTGCCGGAACCGGCAAAAGATTGGTAGAATGAAAAAGAACCGGATCGCATTTATATTTTTTATGCTGATGGCCGTAGCGAGCTATGCGCTTGCCGCAGACGTGAAATTCGAGGTGTCTCTCGACCGCGAGCGCCTCGTCCTCGGCGAATCGGCGCAGCTAGGCCTGTCATTCCGCGGGACGCAGTCGATGCCGGCCCCGGACATCGGGAATATCGACGGCCTGGAAGTGCGTTACGTCGGCCCGTCGACGATGATGACGGTGATAAACGGCCAGGTTTCCAGCTCCGTCACGCACATGTACGCGGTCCAGCCGCTCCGCGTCGGTAAATTCCAGATAGGGCCTTTCACGTTCAAATACAAAAAAGACACCTATTCTTCCAATATGGTAACTCTGGACGTCACCGAGGAGAGGATGTTCGCCCCGCCCCGGGCTAAGCCTGCGCCCGCCGTGTCCGACTCGGAGAAAATGGACATCGAGGACAGGATATTCGTCACTTTGAACCTCGACAAGCCGACGGCCTACGTAAATGAATTGATCCCCGTTACCGTGAAGCTTTACGTCAACCGCATGAACGTAAGCGATATTCAGTTGCCGGCGTTCTCCCAGGAAGGCTTCTCGAAAGTAGAATTTAAAGAGCCCAAGCAGTACAGGGACAGGATGGGAGGGCTTACCTACGAGGTCCTTGAATTCAGGACAAATCTTTATGCCACGCGCCCGGGCGATTATAAGGTAGGGCCGGCAAAGATAAAGTGTAATGTCGTAGTGCGAAAGAGGGCTTCCGGCGGCGCGATGAGCGACGATATGTTCGGCAACGATCCTGCCCTCAGGGATTCCTTTTTCGACGATTTTCTCGCGCGCTATGAGAAAGTGCCGATGGAGCTTAAATCCGACGACGTCCACCTGATCGTGTCGCCGTTGCCGTCCGATAAGAGGCCGAAAGATTTCTCCGGGGCTGTGGGCGATTACCAATTCATATATGAAGCAAGCCCTGCAAAAGTGAAGACGGGTGATCCGGTCACCGTCCGTATGCGTATCAACGGCACCGGCAATTTTAACACCGTCCTCTCGCCGAAGATCGAATCGACGAGCGGTTTTAAAGGGTACGAGCCGGAGGTCAAGACACAGGAAAATTCCAAGGAATTCGTCCAGGTGCTGATCCCCGAAACGGAAAAAGTCACGCAGGTGCCGAAGGCTTCATTCAGCTACTTCGATCCCGCAGCCAAAGAGTATAAGACCATAACGCAGGGGCCCATAGCGCTCCAGGTGGAGAAGGCCAAAGAGGAACTGCCTTCGAAAGTCGTCGAGCCTGCCCCGGCCGTGTCCAGGTCTCAGTCGAGAAGAGAGGTCGCGGGCGATATAGTTTACCTGAAGGAAGTTCCCGGGAAATGGAAGCCGGTCGAGGATGCCGTATATAAAAAGAATATCTTCTGGATATTATTCGCGATCCCCATGCTTGCTCTGGTAATAATATACATAGCGGTCGGCAGGATGAATAAAATAAAATACGACACGATCTACGCCGCCCGGCTTGCAGCGTTTAAGATCGCCCGCTCCGGGCTTAAAGACCTCAGGCGGAGGGCGAGAGGGGACGATTCGAGGATATTCTACGAGGAACTTTTCAAAGCGATGCAGGAGTATCTCGGCAACAGGCTCTATTTGCCGCCGGCCGGTCTTACGTTCGATCTCGTGAGCCAGAGCCTCTCGGGTAAAGATATCGATGCGGCTGTCATGACGAAGATCCGTAACCTTTTCACGGTATGCGACGAATCAAGGTTTGCCTTTTTAAAATTCAATAACGAGAAGATGCAGGATGATTATAAAGAGCTTTTAGATATAATAAAATATTTGGAGCGCAAAAAAATATGAAGAAATTTATCATGATAGCCGTTGCGCTCGTTGCGCTCGTCGGGACGGCAATGAGCGAAGAGGCCGGACAGAAAGACCCGAACAAGCTTTTTTATTCCGCCAACAATTTGTACGAGAAACGCGAATATGAAAAAGCTCTCGACGAATATAAAAAGATATTGGATATGGGGATCGCGAGCGGACCTTTGTATTACAACATCGGCAACTGCTATTTCAAAATGGGAAAGCTCGGGTACGCGATATTATTTTACGACAGGGCCAGGCGCGTTATGCCTCAGGACGGGGATCTCAAATCTAACTTAAGTTACGCCCGTTCTCTCGTCGAGGCGTCGTCGTATGCCGATATCCCGCGCAGAAATCCCGTCACGCGCCTTATAAAAGCGCCTTTCAGGAATTTCAGCCTTAACAGGATAGCCGTCACGGCGCTGGCCTTTTACCTTCTCTTTATAGCGCTCCAGATCACCGTTATCGTAAACCCGGTATTCGCGAAGAAGACGCGCCTCTTATACGCGGCCTCGCTTTTATTTTTTGTGATCAGCCTGGGCGCGTTCGCGATGCGTTATTATGACGATGAGATACTGAAAAAAGGGATAGTCGTCCAGAGGGATGTCGATAGCAGATATGAACCGATAGATAAGGCGAACACATTTTACAAGCTCCAGGAAGGGGAAAGGGTATCGGTCCTTAATACCAGAGACGGCTGGAGGAGAGTGAAGCGCATCGACGGGAAAACGGGCTGGGTCAGGCGGGAAGCCGTAGAAGAGATATAGTATAAGGTTTTTTGTAAAAAAAGTTAAAAAAAATCTTGACATATTTTGAAAATTTGATATAATTCATTAACTAAATTTTTTTACTCTCACAACATATATATATTCTCGACGAGTTTTATAATAACGACAACTCTGATACGGAGATTTTTTTGTCTTTTTGCATTTTGTTTAACAGCCGCTAGCGCTAAAAGGGCTAAAGCGGCTGCAGTAGCTCAGTCGGTAGAGCACATCCTTGGTAAGGATGAGGTCATCGGTTCAATCCCGATCTGCAGCTCCAGAAAATAGTATAAAAGAGCGGAGGGTTTTATGGCAAAGGAAACGTTTGTAAGGAGTAAGCCGCACGTTAATATCGGTACCATCGGCCACATCGACCACGGTAAGACCACGCTTACGGCATCCATTCTGGCCACTCTTGCTAAAAA
>JAQUSB010000003.1 GCA_028715345.1 Candidatus Omnitrophota bacterium
TTATACATGACGCGGCGAGGATCACCATAGGCGCGGTCATAGACAGCCCCGCCTCTTTTACCTGAGTGAAATCTTTGTGCGGCCGCCCCAAAAATGCCGCGTGCAGTAATTTCATGAAACTCGCGACGGTAAGCGCGCTGCCGAACATCGCGCAGACAAGCCAGACGATCCATAAAGGATTTTTCGGCGTAGCCGTTTCTATTATGCCCTGGTATATCATCCACTTCGAT
This sequence comes from Candidatus Omnitrophota bacterium, assembly GCA_028715345.1. Classification (GTDB taxonomy): domain Bacteria; phylum Omnitrophota; class Gorgyraeia; order 2-01-FULL-45-10; family 2-01-FULL-45-10; genus FEN-1322. Next base: position 231 of record JAQUSB010000003.1, read on the forward strand.
ACGAAACCGTTGAACGGCGGCACTCCGGAGATCGACAGCGACGCAATAAGGCATACCGCGAACGTGACCGGCATATATCTGAACAAGCCTCCCAGTTTCGCCATGTCCGTAGTGCCTATCTTCTTCTCGACCACGCCGCCTGTGAGAAAGAGCGCCGATTTGTATATCGCGTTATTTAGCATATGAAAAAGCCCGCCCGCTATGCCTATCACGCTGCCGGTGCCGATGCCGAGCACCATGTAGCCGACCTGGGATACGGCGTGGTATCCGAGCAGTCTTTTAAAGTCGTGCTGGACGAGCGCTATCACGACGGCGAATATTATCGTCACCGAGCCTGTGAGGGCCAGGATAAAATTCGTAGCGGCGTTCATCGTGAACATATCCAAAGAGACGCGCGCCAGCAGGTATATGCCGAGCAATTTGTCCAGCGACGCCGGTAAAAACGCGGCGACGGGGGTCGGGGCGAATTCGGCGACGTCGGGCAGCCACGAATGGAACGGCACCGCTCCAGCTTTCGCGAACGCGGCTATGGCGAGCAGGAAATACGCCGAATATTCTACAGCGCCGGTAAGCTGGATGTTAACGGCGCTGATGGCCGGGACTTTCGCGACCTGCCAGACAAAACAGATGCCCAAAAGCATAAGCACGTCGGTGCCGCCTATTATTATGAGCGCTTTCTTCGCGGCGAGCGCGGATTCTTTCGTACCTTTAAGGTTGGTCAATAAATACAGCATGGCCGCAAGTATCCCCCAGAATACGAGGAGGACCGTCATATTGTCCGCAAAAGATACTCCCAATGCCGCGCCGAGCGTAACCAAAGTGTAGCCGAAGTATTGGCCGAATGCTTTTTCAATAAAAGTGAGCGAATATATGACTATGAGGAGGCCGAATGCCGCAACGGCCAGGGCAATAAACCCTGAAAGGTTATCGGCGGCCAATAAAGGATATGAACCTATGCTGTATGTAAACGGTTTTTTAACGAATACAAAAACGGATACCGCGAGAACGTACGCGGAGGCCAGGAGGGCTATCCCTTTAATAACTGTTTTCAGGCGATCCGGCAGAGCCAGGCATATCGCGCCCGCGATCAAGGGACAAATAACCGATAAAACTAACGGATCATGAGGCATCTTCTATTTAAACCCCATCTTCTCTTTGAGTTTCAGCGTCTTTTCCTGCGAAAGCCTTATCAATTCCTGGATGTCGAACAGGTCTTTGTCATCCTTATCGACTATCAGCATCCTCTCCGTACAGCAGTAGCACGGATCGATGGCCGCGAGTATTATCGTCGCGTCAGAGACGGTCTGGCCGATGACCGTCTCCCTGAATGTCGGGAAATTCATGTATGTCGGCGCCCTCACCTTGTGCCTGACGGGCGAATTCGAGCCGTCGGATTTGATGTAATGGAAACATTCGCCTCTGGGCGCCTCTGCCTGGCCTATACCCTCGCCCGGCGGTATGTCTTTAGGATTCGAATCTATCGGGCCGGCCGGCATCTTGTCGAGGCACTGCCTTATTATGCTCACCGATTCGTACATCTCCATTATCCTCACGACCATTTTCGCGAATACGTCGCCTTCCGGCTGCGTAATGACTTTCCACTTCACCCTGTCGTACGCCGCGTACGGATGGTCGCGCCTGACGTCGATATCGACTCCGGAGGCGCGCGCCGTGGGCCCGAGCGCCGCATAATCGATCGCCCGCTCTTTCGTCAGTACACCGACGCCCTTCAGCCTCGCGTGGAGGACCGGGTCGTCGAGGACCGCCCCGCGCAGCATGTCGAGGTGGCGCGTAAATTCGTCGAGCCGCGTCAGTATATAGGGAACGTGCTCTTTTTCTATGTCGCGCCGGACGCCGCCGACTTTCAGCATAGCGTAATTCTGCCTATTGCCCGTGACCGTCTCCATTATATCGCAGATGGGCTCCCTGTATTTCCAGCCCCACATGAATACCGTGTTGTAGCCTAAGAAATGCCCTGCCAGCCCGGCCCAGAGCATATGCGAATGAAGACGCTCCAGTTCCTGCACTATCGAACGTATGTAAAGCGCCCTGTCCGGCACCTTTATCCCGCCCAGGTCTTCGAGCGCCTGGACACAGGTGATCGGGTGGCTCGACGAGCATATGCCGCATATACGCTCCACGATGAATATCGACTGGTCGAAGGTCTTCGCCTCGGATAATTTCTCGATGCCGCGATGGTTCCAGCCTATACGGACATCGACATCTACGACCTTCTCACCCTCGACGACGAGCTTGTAAAATTCCGGCTCTTCCTGCAAGGGGTGATACGGGCCTATGGGTATATGCGCTTTATGGCTCATGCTTTCCTCGAATCTCTTTTGGGGACTATGAAATTCTTCCTCAAAGGGTAAACGCCCGTCGGCCAGTCATCGGGAAGAAGGAGCGGCCGCAGGTCGGTGTTGCCGTCAAAGTGTATGCCGAAAAGTTCATGCATCTCCCTCTCTATCCACCAGGCCGATCTAGTTACACCAGTTATGGTGTCTATATGCGGGTCCTCTTTTTCTTTAATTATAGCGCGGAGGGAAACGACAAACCCGGACGCGTCTTCGGCGAAATGGTAAAGCACTTCTATCGCGTCGAAATCATCGACCGCAGTGGCAATGGCAAATCTCAAGCCGAGCTCTTTGAACATATATTTAGTTAATAACACAATATCTTTCGGGTAGATGTCGACATAGGCGCGTTTCTCGTTCTTCTTCTCGGCCTTTATCACCTTCGACCCGAATTTATTCCGGATATCGCTTAAAATGTCATCGATCTTCATATTATTTTTTCACCGTTATTTTATCGACTAGCTTTTTCATGCCCGCTATTATGGCTTCCGGTTTCGGCGGGCATCCCGGTATATACACATCCACAGGCACTATCTCGTCCAGAGGAGCGCCCGTATTGTAGCTGTCTTTGAATACCCCTCTCGACGAGCCGCACGCGCCCCAGGCCACGACGAACCCCGGCTTCGGCATCATCTCGTACAGCTTCTTTATGCGCGGCACGCAAAGCCTGTTCGTCGATCCCGTACATATCAGGACATCGGCGTGCTTGACGCTGCCGACCATGATTATGCCGAAGCGTTCCAGGTCGTATCTCGGCGTAAGCGTGTCGAGAAATTCTATGTCGCAGTTATTGCAGCTGCCGCTCGAAAGATGGAACGCGTATATCGATTTGGACAATACCTTCTCTTTAAATCCCATTTTACCTTCCTAAATATGCCAGCGCCGCCGCGATCACGGCGAGCGCGGTAACCGGCCCCCAGAAAAATTTCACGGCGTGGTCTATCCTTACTCTCGGGTTCGTATTTTTTATCACGACGATGAGCGCAAGTATTATCACGTATTGGATAACGGTCCTGATAATGCCTTCAGAGCTGAATGTTATGCCGCCGAAATAAAGTATTATCATCAGGATCGGCAGCGCGAATAGCATTACCGCTTTTGCCAGCTTGAATATCCCCAGCGCTTTGCCGGAATACTCGATATACGTACCGGCCATTATCTCTGTCTCCGCCTCGGCTATGTCGAACGGTGTAAAACCGAGCTTCGCCTGGACGCACAAAAGCATTACAATGAACGAAATAACCCCGGAAGCGCTTGCGATCGTATTGCCGTTTGCGGCCTGATGCATCATTATATCACCGAGCCTTATCGCGTAACCACTCTTTATTACGGGCACGAGCACCGCTATCACGAACGGCAGTTCGTACGACAACATGAGCTTCATCTCCCTGGAAGCGCCCAGCGAAGCGAGCGGGTTCTCCGACGCAAAGCCTCCGAGCATCAGGCTTATCGCCGGGATCATTAAAAGGTATATGACGACTATGAGGTCGCCTATGAATCCGGATCCCGGCGCAGGGCTTATGACTAGGATCATCGTCGAGACGAGCGTCGCGCTTGCCAAAGACAATAGCGGCATCCCCAGAAATATCGCTTTCGAAACGCCTTCCGGTATCAATGTCTCTTTATAAAAGAGCAGTTTTATCACGTCGAGAAAATTCTGGTACCACGGCGGGCCCACTCTCCATTGGACACGCGCGGTAAGGCGCCTGTCCACCCATCCGGCGAAAAGCCCCATAGTCGCGGAGAACGCGAAGCCGGGGAAAACCAGGAACAGGAATAAATATTCCAATATCTTCATCATAAGTTATCCGTAATTGTATCCACAATTGTAGGTCACCCTTAAGGGTGACCTACTGCTGAGGGATCCGCTTCTTTACCGGGATCGTTTCTCCGATCCCTCTTTCCCATTTGAAATTCGTCTTGACGAGCAGATTTTCCGATATCTTGAAAATATTTTCTTCTTTATTCTCGTCGAACTCGCCGAAACGTATCCCGCCGTGACTGCACATCTCCAAACATACCGGCGATTGCCCCTCCTGCAACCTGCCTAAGCAATAGTCGCAGCGCGCTATAACGAAAGGTATCGTCTCCGGATAAATGACCCCGAACGGGCAGGCGCGCGAACAGCTCTTGCACGAAGTGCACCGCATCGAGTAGCGCTTCAACGCGTTATACGGCTGGAATTCGAGCGCTTTCCACGGGCACGACGCGACGCACGGTGAGTCCTCGCACCGCCTGCAGACAAGCGCGAAGTGCGCGAATTCAAGAAGGCTCAGCACGCCGTTATTCGACGGGTGCTGGATGTAGCTGCAGACCACGCCGCATTCCCGGCAATTCAGGCATATGTCCAGATCTATGAGCAGTCTCTTCATTTAATCCCAGATCTTCTGCAGATCCTTTATCTTGTCGTAAGTGAACACAGGCCCGTCCTTACACGCGTAGTAAGGCCCTATTCTGCAATGGCCGCATTTACCGATACCGCACGACATATTCTTTTCCATCGACAAATATATGGCGCTCTCCTTTATACCGAGGTCGAGAAGCTTGAACGTGACGAACTTCATCATTATCGGAGGGCCGCATACTATCGCTGCGGTATTATTTATGTCGACGAGGCCGGGCTTCAATACGGTGGTAACCAGGCCTACGTTCCCTTTCCATGTATCGTCGCCCACATCCACGCTCACTTCTATGTCTATGTGCGGTGCTTTCGCTTTCCAGGAATCTATCTCATTCTTAAAAACTATATCTTTGGGCGAACGCGCGCCGTATTTCAACACTATCTTTTTGTAATCGTTGACCTCGTTAAATAGCGCGTATAGAAGCGCCCGCAACGGAGCCAGGCCTACGCCGCCGCCCACTATGAATAATTCTTTCCCCTTAAAATCTTTCAGCGGATAACCGAGGCCGTAAGGACCGCGGACACCGACGATGTCCCCTGCCTTCGCCTGGTGCAGGAGGCCGGTGACCCTGCCTGTGCGCATTATGGTAAAATCGAGAGTGTCCTTGGAATTGTGGTTCGATGAAGGCGTGAACGGCGCCTCGCCTATGCCCGGCATCGTCACGTCCATGAATTGGCCGGCGCGGAACCCTATCTCGGTCCGCGGCTTGAGCGTAAAAGTCTTTATGTTATGCGTCTCTTCTACGACTTTCAATATCTCGGCTTCTGTATATGCGTACGGATTAGTCATTCGGCGGTTTATTCCATTTTCCCAAAACGAGCCCTTTTAAGACTTCGCGCAGGTCTATATCGCCCGGGCAAGCTTCGATGCACCTGCCGCAGCCCGTGCACGCGAAATAATTCAATACTTCCGGGAAGAAATCGAACTTCTTCTCGAACCTGTTGCGCAGGCGCTCATATAACTGCTTCCTGGGGTTCGCGCCCCCGGCGACCCTGGCAAATGTATTGTAGAGGCAGGCATCCCACATCCTGAAACGCTTGTTCCCTGCCGCCGTCTTCTCGTCGAATAAGAGGAAGCAGTGGCACGTCGGGCAGACGAGGTTGCACGCCCCGCATTCGACGCACGTGGAGGCGAAGTCCTGCCATAACTGCACCAGGTTATAATTTTTCTTCACGGCGCCTTTTATCTGGGCGGTATTCTGTGTTCCCCTTTTATCGATAAAATACTGCACTTCCCTGGTAACTTTTTCGCGGTTGGCCTGCCTTTTATTGAGGTCTGTAGCCGTATGCGGTTTGAAGAACATCCTGAAATTATTTACAAGCCTCTCGCCCGCGGCGCTACCTACTTCGACGATGAAATGGTCATTTATACCGGACAGGTTTATATCGAAATATTTTTGCGGGTAAGGCGCGCCTTCCATCGCCAGGCAGAAGCATGTCTCTTTGGCGTAAGTGCAGTCTGTACCTATAATGAGGGTGTTTTTCCTGTTCTCGGCGTAAAAGGGATCCTCGGCGTCGCCTTTTAAAAATACGAAATCCTGCAGGATCAGGCTCGACAGGTCGCAGCCCTTCACCCCGGCTATGATAACCGGCTTCTTTTCTTTGGGTTTGCCGTCAAGGATCTTTTCTCTGGCGGGATTTATAAAGCTCTTTAAGGGCTGCGTCTGTCTGATGCCGCCCAACTCTATATCGCTTTCTTTTCCTGGATCGAACTCGCCGAAATGCAGCCTTTCCCCTTTAACGTAGGGGACGAAAATCCTATGCTCGGAAGACAACCTCGTGAATAGATCGTACAGATCTTTTTTGGTGATTTTGTAAATTTTTTTCTCCATAACTTCTCATAGTGTAAGTATTTATTTTAGAACGCGCCGCAGGTTAAGTCAATTCAATTTTAGATACATTACCCCTAAAATTTTACGACCATGGCCCTGGGCGGGCATGCCCTTACGCACAGCTCGCAAGCGATGCATTTGTCGGAATCGAACAGCACCTTCATCGTCTTTTTGTCTATATAGAGCGCTTCTGTGGGGCATACGGATATGCAGGCGCCGCACTGCGTGCACCTCGATTCGTCCCTGGTCACATCCTTGCTCAAAGGCTGTATCTTCACGCCGAGGCCTGTAAGGTATTTTACGCCAGCGACGTAATTTTCCTTTTTGCCTTTCAGCTCCAACACCATGAGCCCTTCTTCCTTGGGCGTTATCTTGGCCTGTAGAATGTTAAAAACGAGGTCAAAATCTTTGACAAGCTTATAAACTATCGGCTCATCGACCAATTTGTGCGGAAAAGTAAGTACTATTCTTTTGGATACCATGTCAAAACCTCCCTCATGTTAAAACCTCGGCCTATATTAGCTTTATTTCTCCCCAGCTTCCTAACTTATCGCCTATTATTATCAAAACGCCTTTAACGCCTTCTATCGAGCGGGCAAGATCGATACCTTTTTTTATATCGTCGCCGCTCTTCACGGCATTCCCCGCCACCGTGGCGGCGGCGTCGGCAAGGGCTGCGCTATCCGATACGATGAGGGCCGCGTCGGCATTGCCGAAACTCAATGAGTGGCTGACGGTGCCGCTCGACGTGCAGACGCCTAAGCCCTTTTCACTCAGGCCTATCTCTATGGCGAGATTGCCTGTGAAAGGCGATCTATCGCCGGCGTATATGCCCATCTTTCTTGTTTTCGCGGACCTGATAAATATGTCGCCGCCGTTCTCCACTATCACTTCGTCCGAGAAGGCCATAAGGTCCCGCCCGACGAACTCGGCTACCGCGCCCGCGACAGCGGCCATCGGCCCTACGCCTGCTTTCGCCGCGGCATCGGCCATGGCCTTAATGATAGCGGGAGCATTATCCTTAAGATCCACCGGCGCCAACGATGTATAAAATTCCGGGTCTTTCCGGATATACCGTTCTATGTCTGCCCTGCATGCCAGTATCGATCCGCGGGCCTGGTCCGTCAAATTCCTGGCGGCCATTATAAAAAGATCGGTCTCCCTCTCTTTCACCTCGAAAGAAACGAGATCCTCGGAATCGACCCAATCCCTGTATGCGCGTTCTTTGAACATATTATTTTAGCATATCCTGGGCAATTGTTCACCCGATAGCATATCCACAAGCCTGCGCCCGCCTGCCGCCGTATTTAGGCAAACTTTGCCCTTCTCTTCTTTAGTGATTTCCCCTATGATGTTCGCGCGCTTTCCGTTCTTATCTTTGCGGATGATCTTCAATATTTTGTCCGCCTCTTTTGCCGCCGCGATAAAAATAACGCGCCCTTCGCAGGCAAGATAGAGCGGATCAAAACCCAAAAGCTCGCACGCCTGCCCGACGCCGTCACTGACAGGGACGGCTTTCTCGTCCAGAGCGATCCCGAACTTATGCGATGCCGTGATCTCGTTAAGCGTCGTGGCAACGCCGCCCCTCGTCGGATCTCTCATGAATTTCACGCTCGTCCCGGACGCTTTCAGGACTTTTTCGATAAGCCTGTTCAAGGCAGCCGAGTCGCTCTTTACTTTTGTTTTGAATTCAATGCCTTCGCGCCCAGACAGGACGCTTATAGCGTGTTCGCCTATGGGCCCGCTTACGATAACTTTATCTCCTGCCTTTATCCTATCGGGCGAAAGTTTATCGTAATATATCTCGCCCAGCCCGCTCGTATTTATGAAAATCTTGTCACAGCTTCCCCTCTCGACCACTTTTGTATCGCCGGTCACTATGCTTACGCCTGCTTTTTCGGCTGCCGCGGCGGCGGACCTTACTATCTTTTCCAATATGCTTTTATCGAGCCCTTCTTCTATTATGAGGCCGAACGAAAGGTGTGCCGGGCGGGCGCCGCATACCGAAAGATCGTTCACCGTCCCGTGCACAGCGAGGCTGCCTATGTCCCCTCCCGGGAAAAATATCGGGTTAACAACGTATGAGTCCGTCGTGAACGCTATCCGCGTTTTGCCTATCGTCAATATCGCGGAATCTTTTTTCTGGCGCAGTATATTATTATCGAATTCCTTCATGATTACAGAATCGATGAGCTTATGCATCAATGTCCCGCCGCTGCCGTGGGAAAGCGTTATCTTGTCCATTTTATTATATCCTGCCCCTGTATTTATAATACGCCGCGCACGCCCCTTCGCTCGACACCATACAGGCGCCAACGGGATGCTCCGGGGTACAAAGTTTCGCGAACAATTTGCACTCGGGCGGCGTCTTCACTCCCTTTATTACTTCGCCGCATATGCACGCCTTGTTTTCCTTCGGCGCGGCTATCTTCGGTTTAAATCTCGCCTCGGCATCGAATGCGCCGAATTCTTTTCGTATTTTTAAGCCGCTCTTTTTTATGCATCCTATACCGCGCCACGAAGAATCGTCAGCCTCAAAAACTTTATCGATGCTGTTTTTCGCTAATCTGTTCCCCGACTTCGTTATTATCCTCGTATATTGTATCTCGATTTTCGGAGTCTTTTGTTCCAACAGCATCAATATCGCCTGCAATATATCGAGCGGCTCGATCCCGGCTACAACGCAGCGTTTCCCTCTTTTAGTCAAAAATCGATACGGCGCCGTCCCTATTACCGCGCTGACGTGGCCCGGTAGTAAAAATCCGTCTATATTAAGCTTCGGCTCTTCGGTCAGGGCCTTCAATGCCTCAGGCATCGTTTTATGGCCGCAGAGGACGGAGTAATTTTTCAATTTTTCTTTTTTTGCCGCGATAATAGACTGCGCGACCGTCGGCGCCGTCGTTTCAAAACCTATCCCTAAAAATATCACCTCTTTATCCGGGTTTTTCTTTGCCAATTCAAGCGCGTCCATACTCGAATAGACCATTTTTACTGCCGCGCCGCGGGCTTTTTCCTTATCGAGGCTCGAATGCGAGCCCGGCACCCTGAACATGTCGCCGAATGTCGCGATAATAGAATCTTTCCTTCGGGCAAGCGCTATCGCTTTATCGATGAACTCATTCGGCGTAACGCATACCGGGCATCCCGGGCCGGATATGAGGTTGATGTTCCCGGGCAATATGCCGCGCAAGCCGAAACGGAATATGCTCATCGTGTGCGTACCGCACACTTCCATGAAATTGTACCCACGGCGCGGATCCGCCTTCGCGCGTATCCGGCCGGCGACTTTGTCTATGAGCCGCCTATTTCTGAATTCGTCTATGTATTTCATTTTTTACAGGTCTTTTAACGCGCGGAGAGTCTTACGCGCTTCGCTTTCTTTGAGTTTCTCGATCGCGAATCCCGCGTGCATGAGGATGTAGTCACCCGGCCTCGCCGTCTTCATCAGCGAGAAGTTCGCTTTTTTGCGCAAGCCGCCGGATTCGACGACCCCATCGTCACCGTCTATCTTTATGACCTTCATCGGTATCCCTAAACACATAGTGCCCTCGTATTCGCTATCGCTATCTGCCCTATCGGTATGCCGATATCGTTCACCGGAACGCTTCTTGGCGGATACACCTCCAGGCCTTTTGCCCTCAGCCCTTCCACCGCCCTGGCCGTAAGATATTTGTTCTGAAAAACACCGCCGGACAACACGACTTTCTTCGTCTTAAACCGCTTGCTTAAGCCCGCCGATATTTTCACGATAATATCCGCTATCGTATTGTGAAATTTGCACGCGATAACGGCTTTGTCCGTCTTTTTTGCCAGGTCTTTAACTACCCCTTTTATCAGCGGGGAAGTCTTTATTATAAGCTCTTTTCTTTCTTTTCCGATATCAAAATCATACTTATCGCGGCAGCCCGTCCGGATCGTCTTTTCCAGCTCTATCGGCAGCTCGGCCTCCCGCGTAACGCGGTCTTTGGCTAAAATAAGGCTCGCCGCGCCGTCGAACAGCCTGCCCGCGCTCGACGTAAGCGGAGAATTTATATTTTTATCGATCATTTTCTTTATCACAGACGCGTCGGCGCGGTTTCGTTTCTTTACAATGGTCATGAACTTGGGGCCGAATGCGCCATACAGGTAACTTACGGCCATGCGCCACGGCTGCCTCACCGCCATATCTGCGCCGGGCATCGGATAATATTCCAGGTGAGCGGCCCTGGTAAAGCCTTTCAGCGAGCCTGCAAAAAATTCACCGCCCCAGATATTTCCGTCCGTGCCGTAGCCCGTGCCGTCGAAAGCGACGCCTATCACGTCTGCTTTTATGTCATTGTCCGCGATCGAGGAAGCGATATGGGCTTCGTGGTGCTGTATCCTGCAAAGCCTCGTTCCTTTGGTTTTAAGCTGTAAACTCTCGGCGAAATGCGTCGAAAAGTAATCCGGATGAAGGTCGCAAGCTATCACCTGCGGTTTTATGCCGAATTTTTTGCGGTACAGATCGACTTCGGCGGAATATCTCTTAAAATTACCGAGCTCGCCCAGGTCGCCGAGATCGTACACGAGGAACGCGTCTCTGCCGGCAGCCAGGGCAAACGCGCCCTTCAGGTCGGCCCCGCAGGCAAGTATCGGTTTTTTCACGCTAAACGGCAGCTTCATCCGTCGAGTAACCATGGTAATATTATAACAAATCACCGTCCCGCGGAGGGGAAAATTTTTCGCTGCCCCGTAAAAGAATTCCCTCGGGATTGTGCCTCGCGTGGACGCGCAATTTTCAACCATGTGAAAATTGCGCTCGGTAAAATTTCTCGTACGCTGCCTCGAAATTTTAACGCCCCGCTCGGCACGAATCCCTGCGGAAATTCTTTTCACCGGAGATCGAAAAACTTTTTTTACTAGTGTAGAGAAAATTTTCACTTACACGGGATGGCAGAACTTTTGGGTGGTGCCGGAGCGAATCTTGAAATTTTCGATACCTTATGCCGATGCAGGCTTTACCATCGAAAATTTCACGACAGTGAGCGAGGATGGCTTCTTCCTTCGCGAACGACGAGCGGAGGCACCACCCGAAAGTAAATGCCTGACTGAGGTGAAAATTTTCTCGGAGCGAACCCCTAGAAGAGAAACACTGCCGCGGCGACTACCGTGGAATAATTGCCGTCCGGGCCGACTACGGCGGATTGGGTGGTATTTGACGTGCGGATGATCTTGTCGCTCAGCTGGTATATGGCCTTATTCTCGTCCCACGACTTATCCTCGTCGAATTCGAGGCCGAGGGTCGACGCCAACATTTCTACCGCCAGGTCTTCGGCGAGGTCCCCGGCCACTTTTTCGCTCTGGCCGAAGGCGTGGTGCTCGCTCAAGTACCCGTAGGCCTGCGGATCCGCCGGGACGGCACAGCCGATCGACGCCGCGATAAGGCGGTGCGGCTCGTTGCCGTTGCACCTGGACATTACTGCATACGTTATCATCCCGGGATAAAGTTCTTTTAAGCCTTCGTTCCTGGAAACGACTTTGCACTCGGGCGGTAGTATGCTCGAGACATGGACGAGGTTGCACTTCTCTATACCCGCGTCGCGCAGAGCAAGCTCGAAGCTCCTCAATTCCGCCTTGTGGGTGCCGACACCTTTAGTGAAGAACATCTTTTTGGGAACAAGCAGGTTTTTCCTGGGAACTAATAGCATCGCATACCTTTCAAGTTTATTCAGCCTAGGGTTAGCTAAGTGCCGATATCTCCGATATCGGCCAAGTTTATTCAGCCATAGGGTTAGCTAAGTGCCGAGGTCTTTAGACCTCGGCCTATTTCTTTCCGTAGAATATATAGCCCAACAGCCTGTAAATAAGTTTCGCAGCGAAAAAGTCCGACGCTACCTGCCCTTTTATCGGGCATAGCTCCACCACGTCGAAACCCACCACCTTCTTGTCTTTAGCGACGTCCCTGAGAAGGTCGAGCACTTCATACCATCCCAACCCGCCCGGTTCGGGCGTCCCGACCGCCGGCATAAGCGCGGGATCGAAAACGTCAAGGTCTATAGATATGTACACATTTTCCGCAAGAGAGTTCGTGACCTTGTCTTTCCACATCGGCGTATCGAGTATATCGTAAACATCTATGGTCTTGACCTTGGCGCCCGGTCCCTGCGAGGAGAGAAAATCCTTCTCTTCCTTCGATATGCTCCTCATCCCCACCTGCACTAGCGGGCAGATCTCGCTGATCCGCCGCGCCACACAGCCGTGATTGAGTTTCGAACCGAAATATTCATTCCTGAGGTCGTTGTGCGCATCGAGATGCAGGACCGAAATATCGGGGTATGTCTCTTTGAAAGCCTTCACCGCGCCTACGGAAACGGAGTGTTCGCCTCCGAGCATAACGGGGAACTTCCCTGCCTTAAGGAGCTCCAGGGTCGACGAATAGACTTTCGCTACCATCTCCTCCGGACTGAGCTTTTCGACTTCGAGAGGCTCCGCTGTATGGATGCCTATCTTGAACGTTTCCTGATTTATTTCGTCGTCGTACAGCTCCAGATACCTGGAAGCGTCTATGATAGCGGCCGGGCCCGAAGCGGTGCCGTGGATATAGGTCGTCGTCTTATCATAAGGGGCCTGCATTATAGCGACCTTGGCCTTTTTAAAACTGGAATATTCGTCCGGGAGAGCTATGAAATTTTTATTTGTCTCGTCCATTTTAACCCTGCATCAGTTCCGACACGCGCCGGGTGGTTTCAAAAACTTTTTGCGCCGATTTTTCATCAAGGGTGCCTACTCCGCAGGATGGTGTAATCAAAGACGACACTACTCCTTTTTCAATTCCCTTGGTATGTAAAATCTGCATCCAGGCTTTTAACGCTTGCGTAATAATTTCCGCCGAATTTTTTTCTACGGCGTTCGAACTGGGGACGATGCCCCACGCCACAGCGCTGCCCCGCTCGAAAAATCCTTTTAATTCCGCCGCATACAACAAAAACTCTTTTGTAAAATTATAGGCGTCAAAATTTATTATGTCAATACCTCTTTGCAGAAGGAACGACCAATCCGTATTGCCGCAGCAGTGCACACCGCACAGAGCGCCTTCCTCTTTAACGGCGCCTGCAACTTCTTCCAGAATACCCGAAGCCAGCGCCTGGTCCATCATGACATACCCGGAGCCGAAGGATATCAGGTACGGCTCGTCGAGAAAAATTATTACATTGGGCGATAATTTCTTAAGCTGCCTTATCTGCCATCTGGCCTTCATGGCGAGAACTTTGGTCAGGACTTCTACCAGGTCTTTGTTATAAAATATGGATTCCTTATTCTGGTTCGTAAGCGTCATGGCATAGCTTATGGGGCCCGTTATATGCCCTTTGACGAATTTGGTTTCTTTAGGCAGGAACGCCTTCCTCCTTAAAAATTCATAAAAGCCCGCGGCATATTTTTCCGATATCCCGAAAAAATCGACATCCCCGTCGAGATATTTCCCGTACACCTTTTCGATATCGCCCATTATATCGGCCGTATCGACATGCACGGTTTTTTTGATCTCGTCCACTACGATGCCGGGTATATTCTCGGAATACTGGACGTACATATTTTCCAGATATGACAGGCGCGAAAGCTGTGGCCAGAACGGTATGGACGGGAAATTATCGAATATTACGTCGCAGGCCGCTTTCGGGTCTCTGAAAGGGACAGAGCCTATCCCTGTTGCCTCAAAATTGAATTTCAAGCCTTCTCCCATTGGCTAAGCCGCTTGATCCTCTTAAGCATGTTGGGGTGGGTGCTCAGAAGTTCCATCAGTTTGTCGCCGAAACCGAGCTTTACGGTTTTATTCTGCAGGGCCATCAGCTCGCTGTCGGATATCGTGCCGGATCTGTCGAGATCCAGGTCCTTCAGGCTCTTCAATTCGTAAAGGGCACGGGACGGATCGTTCGCGAAGAACGCCTTCATCCCTTCGACATCCTTGATCGCCTCTTTCGGCATCCTCGCCGACCCGTACACCAGTTTATACAAAGCCGACGCGAGCTGCGCCGGTTTATTACCGAGCTCGACCGAACCTTTATCGGCGAAATATTCGCGTATCCTCGACGCGTAAAGGACGAGCAGGTTCGTGAGGAAATAGAACAGGAACGCAATAAGCCCGACGACCATCGTGTTCGACTGGCCGCGGTCTCTCCTGTCCCCGAAGAACAGGAATTGCCACGCTATCCTGTAAAGTATTATCGGTATCACCGAGAGTAGAGTTATAGTGAGAACGTCCCTGTTCTTTATATGGCTCATCTCGTGGCCCAGGACGGCCCTGAGCTCGTTCCTGTCGAGGAGGCCCATGATGCCCTCGGTAACGCATATCCTCCCGTCCCTTATCGAACGTCCGAACGCGAAAGCGTTCGGGACGGAGATGCGCGCGATGCCGATGCGCGGAGCGGGTATATTGGCGGCCATCGCGAGCGATTTGATCATCGACTGCAATTCCTGGTTCTCGCCCGCCTTCAGGTATCTCACCTGCATCGACCACTCGATAAGTTTCGGTCCCAACATATACTGGACCAGCATTATGACGAGCGACAATATAAGATAAAAATAGAAATTACCGATGCCGAGCGAATAGCTCACCATCGAGATTATCGCGTATATTATCGCGAAAAGGACCGCTGTAAGCAGCCACATCCTTAACCTCAAACCCCACATATAACTACCCTCCGGATTTTACTTTACGCCTGTATGAATACTTCCCGCGCCGCCAGCGCCGCCGCGCCCATAACTATAGCATCCTCGCCCAGGAAGCTGGGCACGATCTTCACTATACTGGCAGGCTCTTCGAACGCGAACCTTTTGACCGAACTCTTTATAGGCTCGAAGAGAAGGTCTCCGGCGGCCTCCATCCCTCCCCCTATTATGACCATAGAAGGGTTGAGAAGGTCTATCATATACGCTATCCTCACGCCGAGGTCCCTGCCGGCTTTGTCTAAAAGCTCTATAGCGAGCTTGTCGCCTTTTTTAGCGGCGCCTATGACTGCCTCTTTGGTTATGGCATCGGCCTTACCTTTCGCCGTATTGAGTATTTCCGTTGCCTGGCCTTTCTGAACGGCCTTCTTCGCCTCATATACGACGCCGAGGTCCACTCCCCACGGCCGCAGGTAAGCGAATTCTTTTATATACCCTTTATCGTCCGACTGCAGCCCGTTATAAGCTATCTGCGTCTCCCCCGCGCAGCCGCTCGACCCCGTATAGACATCGCCGTTTATCACCATCCCGCACCCGACATCGGAGTACACGTAGATAATGTTATCGACGTCCGCGGAAGGATTTAGCGTCCTCTCGCCGAACGCCGCGCAGGAGGCGTCGTTGCCTATATATACGGATATATTGAATTTTTGCTCTATGGCTTTGGTGAATTTCAGGAAACTGACCCTCGTCCTGCCCCTGGCCGGATCCGTATCGCGGATAGTGCCGGACGGGTAATCTATTATGCCCGATATGCCTATGCCTATATTTTTTATGTCCGGCGCGTTTATTTTGCTCTTCGCGATGACATCTTCTATCGCCTTCGTTACCTCCGGTATCAGTTCCTCCATATTCACGGGAGGGCGCGGCACCTTAACTTTGGCTATCACATTGACCTTGAGGTCCGCGACTATGGCCAATATATTCGTCGGGCTTATATCCACCCCGACGACATACCCGCTCTTCGCGTTCAATTCCAGAAGCTCCGGGCGCCTGCCGCCGGAAGAGGTGTCGAGCCCGACCTCGAGTATTATCCTTTTATTTATATAATAATCCGCGTAATTCGTAACGGTAACGATATTCGACCCGAGGACCCTCGATATCTCCGCCCTGGATATGGGCCCTTTCCTGCGTATCAGTTCCAGTATGGCAAGGTTGCGCCTCTCCCTGTCCTGCGTAATATGAAAGCTGAAGACGTTATCGCTATTCATTACCACCCCATATGTTTGGTTTTGGTAACGCATATATCTTTTAAGTATATGGTCGCCACGGAACTGTTGCCGGCCGTTAAAGTGCCGAATTCGAACCTTACGGCCGATATATTCTTCGTGTCTAACGCCTTTTTTATCGGCTTAAAATTGAGCGTGTAAACCTGCCAGCTTTTCGACAGATCGGATGATATATCCCTCTCCGCCCTGTACGTCCTATTGTCCGAATCGACCAGCACTACCGTGAGGGATTCGTCCCCCGACTCGCCCCGGGCGGTATATTTTATATCCAGCTTAGTAAGGTCGAGCGGCTCTTTCAGGCGTATTTCATAATTTGCCCATCCGCTGCCCCTGGAATTGCACAGGATAAGCTCGTCGCCCTTGGCCCTGCTGAACGTCCTGGCGTCGCCGGTGAAACCGGTATACTTTACTATGTATTTGTTCGGTTCCGATCCTTTTACGAGGTACAGGCCTTTCTCGCGGATGCTCCCGAATTTATCCGTCTCCGACGCCGCAAAAGACGGTATCTCGCCTAGTATCTTTATATTCACGTCTATATTGCTTTTGAAAAAAAGCAGCACTAACGCCAAGGCAATAGCCGCGGCGGCTATGGCCCACGGGAACTTAGAAGGCGGCTTATGCCCTATCTTCTTATTTTTGTCCGAAACCTTGAGGTATATCTTTGCTATTTCTTCCTGGGCCGACGAACGCATTCTCTCTTTCTTAAAAGGGTTGTTCAGAGTCTCTATAATTTTACTCATTATCCTTTCATTCCCGTAAGTTTTATCCCCTCGATAAAGAATCGCTGATTGAACAGGAATACTATTATGATGGGAACCATCGTTATGAGCGAGCCCGCCATGAGCAGACCCCAATCCGGCTGGGCGTACTGGTATAGCTCCTGAAAATATGCCAATCCTATCGGAAGCGTCCTCTTCTCTATGGAATTAGTGACGAGAAGCGGCCACATGAAACTGACCCAATTACCGAGCGATACGAATATGGTCAAAGTGGCGAGCGCGGTATTGGAGAGCGGCAGTATCACTCTCCAGAATATGCCCCACAGGCTGCACCCGTCTATCTTTGCCGCGTCCTCGAGGTCACGCGGCAGGGTCATAAAGAACTGCCGCAGTAAAAACGTCCCGTAAGCGGTGAATATCGACGGTATTATAAGCGCCTTGTAAGTGTCGATCCATCCGAATGTCCGCATCAGCGCGAATACCGGTATCATCGTGACCGAACCGGGTATCATCATCGTCGCAAGGTAAGCGAAGAATATCTTGTCCCTGCCGGGGAACTGCAGGCGCGCGAAAGCGTACGCGGCGAGAGCGCTCGTAGCCACCTGCCCGAACGTGACCGCTACACATACGAATATGCTGTTTAAGTAAAACCTGGCGAACGGCACCACCTTCCAGACATCTACGTAATTTTTCCAATAAACGGGATCGGGAAGCCAATGGATATCTTTGAGGTTGAATATGAATACCGAATTGTACGATTTAAGCGAGGTCGAGATCATCCATAAGAACGGAAGTATCATGGTGACGCCGCCCAGTATCAGGAAGCCGTATATAAGGCAGGCCTTCAAGATCTTTTTCTTCCTCGCGATCTTAACCTTATTTGCCAATGATCCTTCGTCACGCATAACGCGGGCCTTCTATTAGTAGTGTGAATATTGGACCAATTTGCCGCCGAACCGCCAATTGAACATGGTCACCAAAAATACGATCACAAAAACGAACCACGCTATGCCGGCCGCGTAACCTACGTGCTGCCAGCTGTACAGGTGGTTGTATATAAGATATTCCAAAGTCGTCGTCGACCTGTCCGGGCCGCCCCCGGTCATTATATATGCCTGCATGAAACCGCCCTGGAACCCGCCGATAACAGACATAACCGCTATAAAAAAAGTGGTAGGGCTTATCATCGGCCACGTTATCGACCAGAACCTGTCCCACGACCCCGCTCCGTCTATCTGAGCGGCTTCGTATAATTCACGCGGGACACCCTGTAGGGCCGCCAGGAACAATATCATGTTATACCCGCCCATCATTATCCACAGGCCCATGATCATAAGCGACGGTTTGGCCCATGCCGTGGACGTAAGCCAGGGAATGCCCTGAAAATGGATGCCGAATAAATTGCCGAATTTTATGATCATATTGTTCAAAAGGCCAAAATCGAAATTATATATCCATGCCCACAAAAGGCATATCGCCACGCCGTTTGTAATGGTGGGCAGAAAATAGATCGTTTTGAATAAATTTATCCCTTTTATCTTATTATTTACTATCAAAGCCAGCCCTAACGACGCCATTATCTGCAAAGGTATTATCATCATCAAATACAACGTATTACCGAGGCATTTCCAGAAAAGAGGATCGTTTGCGACAAAAGAGGCAGATTCTTTGTGAAATCCTATAAGATTAATAAAATTGGAAAGGCCGATAAATTTGGGGGGCGACAGCATATCCCAGCTGACAAAGCTTAAAACAAGCGATAATATCACGGGCACAAGGGTAAAAACCGCGAATCCCAGGAAATTCGGCAATACAAAGAGATACCCGGCGATCGCTTCTTTTTCAGAACTTTTTAATTTTATCAACTAAGTATCCTCAAAATCCTCTGAAAAGATAACAATTGGGATAATATTTGAGAAACTTCTGTAGAATATTATATCACAAGAAGGATAAGTTACAATATTATTCGAAGAAATTTTCGACTTTGAGGAGCTCTTCGGCTTTTTTGGCTATAGGGTCGGCGTGGAACCTTTTTCGTATCGCACCGTTATTGAGGTAATTGTTCATCGCGATGAATGACATCGCCTGGTCCAGGCACAGGTATTCTATCGCCACTTTTCCTGTCTTAACATTTATAGCGTCATAAAATCCGTATTCGCCGTACGCGTTATAGCGCGACAGCATTTCGCGTATATTTTTAACGGCTTCTTTAGGGATGAATTCAAGGGCGAGGAATGTGGCATGAGGAGTAACGACTCCCGCCTTGTATCCTTTCATCCCCAGCGGTTTGGCGCCGTATTCCGAGTAACCGCCTTCCGGGACACAGGACGGGGACATCCCGAAGACCGGGTATTCCAGCTTCTCAAGCGCGTACTTAGCCTGGACCCTGGCGTGAACTTCGTCGTTTATGCCGAGCCCTTTCTTCGCCAGCCTTTTCTCGTCTATGATGATCGTCGGCATAAGCGCTTCGAACATACTGCCGCCCCAGCTCGGGATAAATTTCATGTCTTCATACGTATAGTATCCGCCGATAGTTTTACATCCGAGATAAACTTTCTCTTTTCTGTCTTTCGGCGTCTGTGTCTGCCAGAACCATGTCTCGGGGAATGTCCTGTCGAGCGCGAACCAATGCTCTTTAGGCACATCGCCTTTGCCTATCGCTATATAACTTATCGCGCGCGGTTCTGTATAAAAAGCACCGTAGTGGTATTCGGAGTAATAATCTATATTCGTGTAAAAACCGTGATACATCTGCCGCTCCACCGGGTCATAGAAGAATGAGAAGTCCATAGGGTCTATGAGTTTCTGGCATCTCTGCCCCAGCTCTTTGGGAAAAGCGTTCTTCGCCACTATGAGCCCCGCGGCAAGCCACCCGGAATCGACGAACGATATGAAGTTGCTCGTCTCCTGGAATATGGTTACGTCGTAATAATTGTAAGGAAAGCCTTTATATTTTTTGAATTTTTCTATCGAGCCGATGGTCCGGCTGAGCCTCGCTACGGCATCTTCTTTCGTAATGAACCCGAGGTCATAAGCGGAAACAACGCACATCATATAAACGCCGATATTGGTGACGTTGGTATAATCCCCTATCTTCGTATCTTTGGATACCGTCGCGGTTTCGCTGAATTGGATATTGTCAAGCGGCAGGCCGTATTCTTTATCCGTGATAAGATCGAAATATTTCCAGGTGTCCCTGGCGATCTGCCTTATCAGCGCTTTGTCGTCCCTGGGGAATTCTTTCTTTACAAAAACTTTGGACGGAAAACCGCCGAGGCGTGTTATGAGAAATTTCGCGAACTCCTCCGCACCCGTCCCCTCGGCCGTCTTCTTTTTGCCGTGCATAACGACATCGTTTATGCTCGGCCC
The DNA here is from genome assembly GCA_028715345.1 of Candidatus Omnitrophota bacterium. Taxonomy (GTDB): domain Bacteria; phylum Omnitrophota; class Gorgyraeia; order 2-01-FULL-45-10; family 2-01-FULL-45-10; genus FEN-1322. The sequence continues at coordinate 20,817 of JAQUSB010000003.1, forward strand.
GGGGTTGCCGGTATTAACAAAAGCAAAGTCGTCGAAGTACAGCGTACCCTCGGACGAATCGACTCTGCGCTTCTCGAAGGTTATAACCATCTCTCTTAAACCGGACCAGTCGTTTATGCCGTTCATCACATTGAGGGGGATCGATATCTTCTGCCACTTGTCCGTCACGCCCTTCACTATATAGCTTGCCTTTATCGTCTCCTCGCGCCCTTCGCTGTCCGGCTTATACTTACTGAATTCTATCTTGAACAGGGTCGGGAAACCCTTTTTCGCGTCGCCCTTGACCCAGAATTCGAAATGGTCGTATTTCGACGCGTCGAAATCCCTCAACTGCGTCCAGAATCCGTTAACGGCATTGGAGGGAGAATTTACATTGTATTCTATCTTCAGAGAAGAGCCTGCTTCCCCGCGCCTTACCAGGTTATCCAGGGCCGCCGTGACCCACTGGGATTTGTCTTCGGGATTACTTTCCCATGTGCCGGATTCTCCGTATAAATTATTGATAAGGCTGTCGCGGTCGAAATCCGCCACTACGGCGGAGGAAGGCGTTTTTGCCTGAGGCTGGGCTTTCGAAGGCGTTTCGGAGGAAACGGTCATGCCGGCGCTCATTATGAAAAATACCGCCAAGAGCAGAAGTATACGGAATGTTATTTTTTTGACCGGCATACGATCCCCCGCATTAGCTGACTTCATTCTACCCTAAACAAAACCCCTCCGCAAGTATTTTACTCGCCGAGGGGTTTCATTTTTGTCTATTCTCGCTATTAACCGGGCCGCAGGACTTTTATCGGGCTCTTCGTTATGTCTCTTTGAATGCGGCTTATTTTAAGTTCGCCCCTCGGTTTATCTATATCGTCCGGCAGGACCAATTTGTTCTTGGCCAGGGAAGCTCCTAAAACGCCTTCCATAGCCTGGCGCAGCATCCAGCCTGCCGCACCCGTATAGCCGTGCCATATCATGCGCCCCTGGTCGAATGTGGTCAGGATGTCGGCCGATTGTTTATTAGGCTGCCCGCCGTACAGCTCCACCTCTTTTACGCGCGGTATCGGCGAAACTTTGAGCCACAGCCTGTACGAAGTCTTTCTATATTCATCGGCTTTGGCGCGGTCGCCTCTGCGGTCGAATTCTTCGGCGATAAGGCGCGCCGCCCTTACAAGCCACTGGACTCCGTGGCAATACATACCGTTCTCGCGCACGCCTTCCGGATATTTGCTGCTCCTGCCGAGATACGGCTTGGTGTCTTCGCGCAGGGCCGGCCACCCGAGGAGGATAGCGTTCTCCCTCTCCAGGACGTCCAGCGCCGTATTGAATACCGTCAGGCCCCTTTCGAAATTGATGCCTGCTTTCACCGCCCACGACGCCGTCAGCGCGTCTATCTCCCAGACGCCGCTTCCTTTTATGCCTATCTCCGTGCCGTCGTCATGGAACGCGCGCAAATACCTGTCGCCTCTCCACGTCTTCTCGAGGCTTGTTTTAAGATCTTCCATCCTCTTTACGTAATACGCTTTTTTCTCCTTGCCTTCCTTCATCTCTATGATATTGACCATCTCTTTCAGGATATAATAAAGGAAGAAGCCGAGCCATACGCTCTCGCCCTTGCCTTCGCTTCCTATCTCGTCGAGCCCGTCGTTCCAATCGCCCGTCTGGATAAGCGGCAGCCCGTTCTTGCCGGTCCTGTCCTTTAAGATGAGGTCTACGGACTTCATGCAGTGCTTGTATATGGTGTCGGATCTCGTCGTCCTGTGGTACAGATGCCCCCAGCCCTGCTTGTTCTTCGGGAGCTTCGCGAACGGGAATTGCGATATGACGTACGAGGCCATCTCGTCGAGTATCGACGTATCGCCCGTCGTCCTTATATATTCGACAACGCCCCAGACAAGCCATACAGGATTGTCGGAAGCGTGGGACCTGCATGAGAACGCAGTCCGTCCGTCCGTCAACGTAAAGAACCAGTGGAAGACGTCGCCTTCGATGAACTGCTGGGAGGCGTGCAGTATTATCTGCTTGCGCGCCAGCGCCGGATCGACCCATATGAGGTTGACGGTATCCTGCAGCTGGTCCCTGAAACCGTAAGCGCCGCTCGTCTGGTAGAACCCGCGCCTCGCCCATATACGTTCGGCAAGGGCCTGGTACTTCAGCCAGTCCTGGTAGCGGTCGAATTCGGGCTTGTTCGTTTCGACTTTGAGCGTATCCATAAGGCCGAGCCACCACTTCTTTGTCTGGGCCAGGCTCTTACGTACCTCGTCCACGTTCTTATATTTTCTGATTATTTTATCCGCTTCTTTCCTGTCGTCGCATTGGCCCATTACGACCGACATGGTATGCTCTCCGTGCGCGGGTATAGTGACCTCCTCCAGGAACGCGGCCACCTGCGAAATATCGCCGAAACATTTCCTGTCGGATGAGCCTTCTTTTACCATATACGGGCGCACGACATCGCCGCCGCATCCGAAGAACTTGCCGCGGCTCGTTTCGACCGCAGGCGACTTCATAGAAGTGGAAACGAACGCCCATCCTGAGCGGAAAATGTTACGGGGGTTATTGAAGAATAACGACCCGGTCGACCTTTGATATTTCATCATCAGCGGGCCGGCCCGTTCGGGCTGGAATCCCAGCACCATCTGGAAATACGGGACAATGCGCAATTTCTTGTCGCGGTCCGAATTATTCTTCACCGTGAGCAGATATAAACCTGCAGGGTCGTCCGGCGGGACAAATACCGTAAGCTCAGTCGAAACAGAACCGCGGGCCATACGGAAGATAGCGGTCCCGTCGACGCTGAACTCGGATTCGCATCGGGCGCTCTTATCGCGGAGCGGCAGATACGTCGGCGAGTACCAGTCGTTGCCGTCCGGGTCGTACAGGTAGAACGCTTCCGTCGGTATCTCTTTTGTGACTATGTCCGGCCAGTCGGGCGTCAGCCTGTTCTGCTGTGAATTACCGTTAGAGGACGTGTGAAGCCCCCTGTTCGTGACCATGATCGAATGGACTGCGTTAGATACGGCATGGTCGATAGGGCGCGGCGTGAAGGGCGTATGGACGACCAGTTTTTTGCCGTCCTGGCTGAACGTGGAATACGGCTGCGGCGTCCCCGGGGGGATCTCGCCGTGGCCGATAAGGACAGACGCTTTTTTGGCCGCAGCGGCCGCTTTCGCTTTGGGCGCGGCGCTCTGGGGCTTCAGATGTTGGGCGATCAATTCGAGAGCCGTCTTCTTATTTTTCGTAAACCCTATCATGAAGCGTACCTTCACTGAAGCCTTCGGAGCGATCTGTGCATTGACTGCAAGGCTTCCTATAGGATCGAATGTCGGATACGGGTTCGTATCGCGCGCCGTCAGGAAATTGAGCGTCTCGAGTATTCGCGGCGACCAGATACTGCGCACGCGGCCGATGAAATCGACTCGTGAAGTGAGGAACCCTTCCGGCGCGGCATCGCTGGCCAGGATACCCATCGTCTTCGCGCTCTTCTGGTACGCGAGCACGGCGTTGGAAGAACTTACGTATTCCATCTCCGGATATAACCTGGCGTATTGCGTATGGAACCTGTCATGGATACCGCCGACAAGCACCCATTCAAGGTACGGGACCACTTTAAGTTCCCTCGCCTTGTCCGTGGTATTTTCGAGAGTGACTTCCCATATCTCGGCGTTGCTTTCTTTATCCGGCAGGCTTATCTTTATATTCGTCCGGATGCCTTTACTGGTATTTGCCACCCTGAAAGAATCACCGCGTTTTTCTATCTTAGACGCGTCAAATTTGCCTTTCGGGAAATTTCCCACGACGGGCCAGAACCTCTTATCGCTCTCGGGCTTTTCCGCCTTATCTACGAGGAATAATATCCTGCCGCAGGGATCCATAGGGTCATACGCGCGCCTTGTAACGTCGCATTCCTTATGAATACCTTCGCTGAATATTTCTCCGTTGTCCCTGATGATGACCCTGTATTCCCTGTTCGCGAGCTCATGGCTTTCCACGGTGCGCGATCTTTTCCTGTGATGGAGCGCGCGCAGGATAACAGAGAAGACGGTGCATGCTATAACGGCCGCGATAATGACCGCCGTTTTTTCGAATACAGGCATCGACTGGAACGTCGCGATCAGGCCCGGTTTATTCATAGCGGCGTTCTGCATCGCTATGGAAGTGTTCCAGACCTTGTCCCATTCGTTGCCGCGGGGAATATAAAAAGGTATCAGGAGCGGCGCCCATGTAGCGAACCTTTTCACCGCGTCCGGTATATAACGCTGGGCGGCGGCAGGGCCGATGAAACGCGCTATGCGTTCGTCGAGCCTGTCGAGGCCGAGGAAGCTCAAATTAACGAGAGTGGCGACGCGCAGCCCCATATGGTCCATCCATATGAGCACCCTGAAGAAATCGCACGCCATTATCCAGATGAAGACCTGCAGGCTCCACGCGCGGAACGCTTCGGGCGACATCGTGATGTTATTGAATATCGCGAATCCCGTGCGGATAGCGCCGTCCTGGTTATACCACGTGGGATCGGGCATCATGCGAAGGCCGGTAAATATGATCGGCGACATCCAGAGGCCCCATCTCAATACATATATCATGTGCTCGACAAGCTGGGCAAAGCCCGCCTTCGAAAAGAAAAATTTTATCGGGGTCTTGTCTTTTTCGAAGTATGCCTGCATGAATACTTTATTTATAGCGAACAGCCACGCGGCTATCGACCAGTTAATGACACCTGCCAGGGATTCCGTGTATATAAGCTTTACGCCCCCGGTGTAAGTGCCGAGGTCGATACGGCCCCACTTGTTAACGAGCGGGTATGTGACGTAATTGACGGCTTCGAAGCCGGAGCTTACATATAATTTGAACTTCTCGACGATCACAGGCACCTGCAGCGCGTCCATATAGAAGGCCGCGGCGCTGCCGATAAAAGCTCCGAGTACGGAATCGACGAAATACAGCTTCCAGGTATGGACGCGGCCCGTACCTTTGAAAGCGTAAAAAGCATCTCTTAAAAAACTGACGCCGCCTGACGACAGGATGCCTATAATGAGGCCGAACACTATCCTGTTCGGCATCGCAAGAGTTATCATATTCTTACTCATCGCGTAGCTGAACCCGAACCCTACTATAGCGCCCCTGGCGTATAACGAAAGATCCCGGTAACTATAACGCGTCCTCTCAAAGAACGGCAGGCTGCCGTCGAACGATTCTATGATCGTCTTGAGGAACGGGAATATCAGGGCGCCTGCGATGATGCCTATCAGCATAGGGACCGAGCCCATCACTTTCTGGGATACGGGTGAAGCGATAATCATATTCAGGACAAAGAGTATACCCATCACTATAGCGCTGAAGGCCATACCCTTCTTCATACCGCCGTTAACGTGTTTTAAGAGAGTTTCCCCGGACGGAGCGATAAGCTTGCCGCTATCTAAAAGCATACCGGTGATAAGGTAAACTTCGGCCCAAAGGCCGCCGAAGGAAAGCATGCTCGTAATGATGCAGGCGACTGCTTTTAACGCCGCAGGCAGTGAAGCAACGGCCGCGGTGGAGCCGAAATCGGCGATCAGCGGGGCCACAACAACGCCCATCGATACGAGAAAGACCGACAGGTGCGCTCTAAAAGTCTTCAAAGGCCTCTCTCTTATGGAGATGCCTATCCCGTTAGCAACGGCTTCATTGAATCCGAATATGATGATAAGCCTGCCGACATTTTCGGTAATTATAGACCAGTATTTCCATATGCCCAATGTAAGGGCATTGCCCAAAGTATGAAGGAGGCCGGGGCTTTCCACTAAAAGAAGCCAGTTGAATAGATACGGCACTCCGGCTATCAATATAGAAGATATCGGCCTAAGCTGTTTGCCCGAAGAGGCAAGCGACCTGGCGTTCGCGGCGTGGTAAATTATAAAGGTAAGGGCGGCAACGGTGTTGCTGAAAGTCAAAAGCTGGACCCATGAAGAAGGCGGCTGTAAAAGCTCCATCCTGCTCGATGCGGCGGCCAAAAATCCCGAAACTAGGACATTACGCAATGTCTCGGCGCCTGTGAGGCTTTTCCCGGTAAGCCCGTATTTGAGTATCTGCGCTATACCTGCGCCCAGCAGCGCCACTATGACGAAATTCACCCCAAGCCCGGCGTCGAGGGCGCCTTTTATCCCCATAGCGTAAACGCTTATGCCGGTTCCGAGTATCAATACCGCCGACACGCCGTAAAGAAGATCTCGTTTAATGCCCGACACAGGCGAACCATCTTCTTTCTTACGCGCAGATATCCTGCCGAATAAAGCCATTATCAACGCGGCAAGAAAACCGACTAATAAGACTATAGAAACTTTTATCAGGGCAAGGTACTTCTGCAAAAATGACATTTTGAAAAATTCAAGATCGAAATATAATATGCCTTCGAGTTTTTTATTCGGGTCGAGCGGGCTTACCACAAATACGACTTCATTGAGCGGCCCTATCCTGTCCCAATCCACCGCTTCATTTATATAACTCCAGTCTTTGGTAAGGCGCATCGGTATGGCCTGCATAGTACCCTTGCCTTTTATCTCGAGCTTAACGGATACCTGTTTCAGCTGTTCGGGAGTAGACGCTTTTACGCTGGCCCTGACGGCATCGACCATTTTCGGGCTGAATCTGGAAGGAAAGCTTTTTGTCCACACTCCGGCAATAGCGCCGCCGTATATCGTGTAATCGAACTTCAGGATGTTCTTATCTATCAATTCTTCGCGTTCGCCCGTCACGTCGCCCATGGCAGGGCCCATATTGAACATGCCTTTTTCGCCCGCTTCGAGGATGCTGAAACCCGTAGGATCGTTAACAACGGAAGGGCGTTTCTCGGCTGCGCAGGCGGAAGATGTAAATATTCCCGCCGCTATGATAAGGACAGACAGGGCCTGCAATATTCTTCTGCGTTCGATCATAAAATAACTCCCGTATTTATCTTGCTTTTCTAGGACGTCTCTTTAACGTTAATTATCATATTCACTTCTTCTACGGAATCTTTCCTTATACCTTTATCGGGCATGCGTACAAGGCCCAGGTCGTCGACGGATATCGACACTTTATAGGCGCCGGGCTCATTGGGCGCCTGCCAGACCTTATCCCTGGTCTGCCTTTCATCCGCGAACTTACCGGCATCGCTCTTCCATTGAAGTAAAAGCAGGTCCTTTTCGCTCTCCTCTTTCACTTTTTTAGGAAGCCTGCTAAGGTCGGTCTTGTCCTGCAGATATTCGGCGAACTTGTCTTCTTCGGCGAGGGTAGCCATAGTAAACCTTATCCTGGCGCCCGGCTGTACCGTTATCTGCGGGTCCCCCGCTTCCGTATATGTCACTTCCAATTTTTTATCTTCGCCTTTACCTCCGCCTTTAAGCCACGCGCTCGCGTCGCCGGCCTCCATCGGGATCATTTCCAGGGTTATCGGTTTGGCCGGCTCCCACATCCTGTACATATCTTTAGAGCCGAAAGTGAAGGAAGGGCTGCTGCCGTTCTTTATATCTTTGATATCGGCGGTTATGATGTCCGCGGTATATGAATAAGCGCTGTTTATATTTATTTTTTTCAGGATTTCCAGCGCCTTATCGTATTCTTTGTCGGCGTAATACTCGAGAGCTATCAGCGTATAGGCAAGATCGCCTATATTCTTCCTGTAATAATTTTTTACCAGTTCCTGCAGACCGTTCAATGCGGTATCTTTCGGGAAGTCCGAGAAATACAGGCGGCACAAGGTCTCGAACGCCCGGTCGAACCAGACGCTGTTCTGGTAATTCTTAAGAAAACCCTCCAGATTCTCCACCGCTTTGGCGTAATTTTTTTCGTAATAGTAGCAGAGGGCCATTTTGTATTTGCAGTAATCCATCACCTTCGAGTCCGGGTAGTCCCGCTCGAAAGCTTCGTAATAATTCCTCGCTTCCCTGAACCTGTTGGCGCCGAAATATTTTTCCGCTATCTCCATCAGCTTGGCCGCCATGATATCTTTACCGAGGTAGGCCTGACCTGCGTTTATGTATGTGTCGTATATCGACGCGGCCGATTTCATATTGCCCTGGGCGAAATTCTTATCCCCGTCCTTCTTTATATCCTCCAATATGTCCTGCGCCGCCTTGGGGTCGACTTTCTGGGAATACGCTATCTTCAGCTTGAGCGCGTAATCGCCCATACCTTTGGCGTTGAATTGCTCGGCCATTTTGTTAAGCCGTCTCTTATTCAGAGCGTCGTCGTTGGAATATTTGGATATCTTTTCGGCTATTTCATTCAAAAACGCCTCGGTCTTCTGCGGCTGGAACTGTTCTTTTGTCACTAAAAACTTGAGGAAATACAGATCGAGCATCAGGTCTTTCGATTTAGCGCTCGCAAGTCCTTTGTCTATATATTCGCTCGCCTCGCTGCGGTATCTCTCGCTCAGCATCATATAAAGCCTGCCGGAATCTATGTCGTTCTTCCGCGAAAGGAACGCCAGCTCGTCCAGCCTGGCTTTCGCTATAGCGTAATATAACGCTTCGGTATATTTGAAACCCGGTTTGTCGGCCACCATGCCTTTTATGCCGTCCGCGAACCTTTCGAAATCATCGGCGGCGGCGCATTTGGCGATAGCCTCTTCGGCTATCTTTATTATGGCGGCATCTGAATCCGCGCGCGCTATACGCGAAAAATCGTTGTCGAATTTCACCGGCTGGGGCGCGGCGGCTTCTGCCGGCTGCACTGCCTCATCGGCGAAAGACGGGGAAAAGTTAAGGAGAACGGCGCAACCCATCAAAACCAATATCGATATTGTTTTTTTCACCTGTACGCTCCTTTATTTTGACTTCGATTTAGCGAATCCTGCTCTTGTAAGCGCGTCTTTGACATACGCGTTCTTCATGAAATTTTTCCATATAAAACCGGTCCGGAAATTTTCTATCGGCAGTAATATCATGGCTTCGCCTATCCCGTAATAAGTAGAAGCATACCAGTTGCGCTCCAAGTTAAGCGAATCCCTGAAACCGTACTGGCCCCACAGCCTGGGATAATTCATATACATATATTTTAATGCCGAGAGAGACGGATACGGGGTGAAGACTATAGACCCGGCCGGCCCTGTGGGAGAAATGGTGGCGTCGTTCTCGGGTTCGCCGTTCCCTGTCGGCGGGACACCGAAATGCATCGTGTATCCCTGCGGCCGCGCCATCGAAGTTATGCCCCACATGTTCGGCCCGAAACCTTTGAACTTGTCGGCATTATCTATGCAGAATTGCCTGTTCGCGATGGTCGCGTTCGTGGAATTTTCGAACCAGTTCACGCCCTGCTTATCGGCTATACCTCGAAAATCGAACCATATATTGGCGTATTGATAGGAAAAAAGGCTGCCGTGCCAGCTGTATATGAAAGGTTTGCCGCCTTTATAAGAATCCTTATTCCTGAGCCAGGCGTAAAACACTTCCGGCGGCGCCGGATGCGTAGGCGAACCTATAGCTAAAAGTGTTATGAGTACGACTTCATCCGTATAATAATCCCAGTATGATTCAAGAAAACCGCGTTCGGGCGACCACCCCATCGAATAACAATTATACCAGCCGCCCTTTTCGGTACATAAGAACTTTTCCCATTCGACCCTTTTGTATATCTCTTCCGCTTTGGCCTTTACATCCTGCCCGAAATATTCCCCTGCGGTAAGTGCGCCTGCCACAAGTATGGCCGTGTCGACGGTGGATATCTCGCTCTTGCCCGCGCGTTTGGCGGTATGAGGGTTAAGAAAATGATAAAAGAACCCGTATCTTCCTTCCGCGATCGGCTCCATATCCGGGCCTCTCGGGAGAAATACATTCAGCGCAGTCAATACGCGTATCCGCGCTTCCTTCTTATCTATCCATCCCCGTTCGGCGCCTATGCAGAGAGCCGCCATCCCGAAACCTGTCGCCGCTATGCTGGCGTCGCCGCCGCCTGACGTATCCGAAAATAAACCCGTCACCGGATTCTGGTGGTCTTTGAAGAAATCGAATGCCTTGCGCTCGACCAAGTTCAGGAATTCATCGTCCGTCATCGGCTTCACGCCGCAATCTATCAATACGCCTGTCGCCTTTTCGGCGCCTTTGATGTCCGAAGCGACAGCCCTTATCTGGTAGCTGCTTAGTCCTCTCGTATTATCCGGCTGCCACTCTACCTTATATACCTTTTTACCGGCGTCGTAATCATAACCTATGGTCTTCCAGTTTACGCCTTTGTCGGCGCTGTATTCGAATCTCACGCTCTCTATGAACGGGTTGGCGTCAACGTCTTCCGCTTTTATTGCCAGGGTAGTAGCGCCGGAAAAGGCCCTGCATTGCCTGGCGCTCGATCCGTTCACGGTGAAGGAAGACTCTGCGGGAGCTGCTATCTCTTTCGGCGAGGCCGACTCCAAAACGTCTATGGGCCTTGAGCCGATCAATATGTCATCTATATATACGGCGCCGGCCGTATTGCCGGCTTTGTTCTCTACGACGAATACGAGTTCCAGGATCTTTTTCCAGTCCGTTATCTTGGTAAAATATTTAAAAGGTATTACTACCTTCTGCCATTCTTTAGTAATTGTGCCGTGCTTCAGAAATGCGTTCAGATAAACATAGCTTGTTATGTCTTTGCCGAATTCGAATATGCCGTTCGCGTCGATATCCTGGTGCAGTTCCATCTTTATATTGCCGCCTTCCTGGTCGCCTTTTATCCAGAAAGACAGGTAGTCGTACTTAGTAAGGTCGAGCGTCTCGGTAGCTTTGTCTTTGCCCGGGACCGTTTTACCGAGCTTCATCCAGTAGAAAGCGTATTCGCCGAGTTTTTCCACGTTATAGTCAAGCTGGACGGAATAACCGCACGCCCCGCGCGTAAATTCTTCTTCCGGAACGGCAGTGGCGTATAGAACACCCGGCAGCTCTTCTTTACCGCCCGATATGCCGCCGAGAGAATTCGTAAGCGTACCGTTATTGTAATCGGATAATATTATAGGAGGAATGAATTTCGATCTTGTGTTCCTGCCGGGTTCTCGCGCGAAAGCATCCGGTGCGGATTGCAGGATGATGCCGATGGACGTAAGGACCGATATTATGGTTAATATTTTTTTTCTCATGATATTTATGGAGGCTGTGTTTAATTTGGGGTAGGGCACCCTTAAGGGTGCCCTACCTTGCTCGTGAAAGCTTACTTCTTATTACTTGTTCTTCGTGAACCTTAGATCGTCGAGGTAGATCACGCCCTTCTTATTGGACGCTATCCTGTCTTCGAATACGATGACGAATTCGGTAAGGTTCGAGTAATCCGTAATTCCTTTAAAGTCTTTAAGAGGAATTACCACATCCTGCCACTGGTCCGTTATGTTTGTGACATAATAACGGCCGACCTGCTTCGATGCATTCTTCAATTCGACTTTGAATACGGTCGTGTAGCCGATCTTCGCATCGCCCTTTACCCTGAACGCGACATTGTCATACTTGGAAGCATCCAGGTTCTGGAGGAACATCCAGAATCCGTTATAAGCCGGGTTCTTGGATTCGACGCTGTACTCCAACTTCATACCGAAACCTTTTGTGCCGTACCTGTTCACGCTGTCAAAAGCTTCCGTGCAGCCCTGCGAAAAATCTGTTGGATCTTTGGACCACGCTCCGAAGTCGCCGCCTATATTATTCGGCTTCTCCCCGGAATCGAAATCGGCCACCAAAAGCTCACTCCCCGAAGCAGCGGGAGCTTTTTCAGCAGCGAAAGCTGCGGGCACTGCAAGCGCGCAAACAAAAGCCGCCAGCATCACCATATATACAAGCTTTTTTACCATAACCTCCCCCTTTCTTTTGGTTAAAGTATACACAGGGGGGCATTAAATACCGGTTAAAGGAATATTAAAAGATTCTAATGTAGAGGCAGGGTTATTACGAAGGAAGTGCCCGTCCCGTGGCTCGATGTTACCTTAATAGAGCCATTATGAGCGTCCACTATGGCCTTTACTATGCTGAGGCCCAATCCGAAGCCGTAACTTTTCCTCGTCCCATGGACACGGTAAAACCTGTCGAATATATGCTCTATTTCATCTTGCGGTATACCGACACCGCTGTCTTTAATGACAATGGTGGCATTATTATTATCTTTTTCCACACTTATATTTATCCGGCCGCCCTCACCTGTATATTTAACCGCATTATCAAGGATATTGAGGAAGAGCTGCCTTAGCTCTTTTTCATCCCCTATCACTTCCACGTATTTTTTGACTTCAAGGCTTATGCGGACATTCTTCCTTTCCGCTACTTTTTTCATATTGGTGGTGACGCTTTCTATCAACAGGCTCAGGTCGAGCATCTTTCTTTCCGGCATTATCCTTTTGGATTCGAAACTGGCAAGCATCAGCAGGTTCTCCACCAGCCTCGTCATCTTATCTATCTCTTCAAGCGAAGATCTCAATATGGCTTCGTACTCTTCCGCTGAACGCATCTTCTTAAGGACAACTTCGAATTCGCCTTTCAATATAGTGAGCGGTGTCTTAAGTTCGTGCGACAGGTCTTCGAAGAGGTGCCTCTGGGAAGTGAAAGCGTACTCGAGCCGGGCCAACATATCATTGAACGTTTCGGCAAGTTTCTGTATTTCATCTTTAGTATTCGGGATATTCAGCTTCATCTTCATATTTTCTACGGTTATATCATGGATGGTCCGTATCATATTATTTACCGGCTGCAAAGTCATCTTTGCCAGGAAAGCGCCCATGACGCCTGTTATCAGGACGGTGATCGGGAAAAGTATAAATAGCGTCAGCTTAAGGCTGTTAAGGGCATTGGTTATCGAATCGATCGGCGTGCCTACCTGGACGATATACTCTACCCTGTCGTTCTGGACGGCGGGAGTAATAAAGACCCGGAATAGCTGCACTTTTTTCGTAGGGTAGGATGACGTCAGGGTATCGAATGTGCTCCTGCCTTGCAGGGCGGCGAACAGGGTCTGTTCCGATACGCTGGTAATGCCTTGAGTATTTTTTGAGGATGCGACTATCTCGCCTGTGGCGTCGAATATCTGCACTATGAGGTTGAGGAGTTTAGGGTCTTTGGACCTTGCCTCTACCCATCGCTGGGCCACTGTGGCAAAATTCAGCTGATCATTCCCTGCCATCACCTGATCGCCTGTATCATAATAACGCATGGTCCCGAGCCTCTCGGTGACCCAATATGTGCTCATAGCCGAAACTATGCCTTCCGCGCGCGAGCGGAGGAGGGTATCCATATTCTCGTAAAGGGATTTCGAGACCTGATGATATAGGACGACGCTGAACGCGGAGAGCGTCAGGGCCAATATGGCCATGTAGACTATGCTTATCTTGAAACGGATCGATTTGTAGAACATTTTATTCTTTCAGTATATATCCCCTGCCGCGCACCGTCTGTATCAGTTTTTTCTTTGAGTCCGGGTCTATTTTATTGCGCAGGTAATTTATATAAACATCTATCACGTTAGTGAACGTGTCGAAGTCTATATCCCATACATGCTCGGATATCATGGTACGGGTCACGACCTTGCCGGCGTTGCGCATGAGATATTCCAGAAGCGCGAACTCTTTCGCCGTAAGTTCTATATCTTTCCCCGCCCGGGTGACTTTATGCGTATTCAGGTCTATTACGAGGTCGCCGACCTGCAGTTTCGACGCCTGCGCCTGTTCGCTCTTTTTCCTGAGCATAGCGCGCACTCTCGCCAATAGCTCTTCGAAAGCGAACGGCTTGGTGAGATAATCGTCCGCTCCGGCGTCGAGGCCTGTGACCTTATCTTTGACGGCGTCTTTTGCGGTAAGCATTATTATGGGCATGAGTACTTTATCGGCGCGCAGTTTTTTGCATACGGTTATACCGTCAAGCTTGGGCAGCATCAGGTCGAGCAGGACGAGGTCGTAATCGTTCGTTTTGGCCAAAAACAGGCCGTTCTCGCCGTCATTAGCGATGTCGACCGCGTAGCCCTCTTCTTTAAGGCCCCGCTTTATAAAATCCGCGATCTTCTTCTCGTCTTCCACTACCAGTATGCGCATAACGCTTTTACCCCATTATCACTTTTACGTCGTGGGACCTGTTGTCGGACATATCTTTTACGATATTAGAACTTATTTTTTTGCCGTCAACGTGAATCTCCCTTACCCCTTTTGATATATGGCGCGGGTTCTTTACCTCTATATTATACACCGCGTTACCGTACCTGCGCTTCATTTTAAACCCGCTCCACTTAGAAGGTATGCAGGGGTCTATCAATAACCCGTCGTAAGTAGGCCGCACGCCCAGGATCCAATTGGTCGATACCCTGTAAAGCCATCCCCCGGAGCCCGAATACCACGTCCACCCGCCCGCTCCGTAATCGGCCGCCTGCGGGCCGTTGGTATTGCCGGGGGTCACGTACGGCTCACATTTATAAAGATCCGGTTCCATCCCGCGCTTCACCGGACAGAAACTCGAATACATCTTGTATGCCTTGTCGCCGCGGCCGAGATAACATTCCGCCAATACCGCCCAGCACGCCGCGTGCGTGTAGACCGCGCCGTTCTCCCTCACGCCGGGCGCGTAACGCGTGATGTAGCCGATGTGCTCGTCCGGCACCGTAAACCCGGGAGCTATCAGAAGCGGCCCGTAATCTTTCTGCAAATATTTCCACACCGATTCCATCGACTTTATTTTGCGCTCTTCGGTCGAAACATCGTTGAAGACGCCCCAGGTCTGCGTCATAAGATAGATCTTACCCTCTTTACACTTACGGCTTCCCACGATCTTCCCGTCGTCCCTGGTCGCCGCGAAATACCACTCCCCGTCCCAGCAATATTTATTTACCGCTATCCTGAGCTTTTTGGCGCGGGCGATGTAATCCTTCGCCCTCTTCTTGTCATGCTTCCTGCCGGCGATCTCCGCGAACCTTAAGAGTATGTCATAAAGGAACTGCCCAAGCCATGTGCTCTCGCCCTTCCAGCCTGTACCGATGAGATTAAACCCGTCGTTCCAGTCGCCGGCCCCTATCAAAGGAAGGCCGCGCTTCGAGAACCGGGAGAGGACCTTATCTATCGCTTTACAGCAATGCCGGTAAAGCGGCTCTGCCGGGCCGTCGACATACGGCACTTTCGTATCGAGGACCTTGAAATCTTTCGTCTCTTCGAGATAATTTAATAATATATAAACCATCCAGAGCATATTGTCCGTCATATCGGTGATGGCGCCAATCCGGGTAAGCTGGTGCCACCAGTGGTGGACAATGCCGTCTTTGAGCTGGTGCTCCGCATGCATCAGTATCTGCTTTTTACAGAGCTCCGGCTTCAGCGGCAGGAATACCTGGGAATCCTGGAGCTGGTCCCTGAAACCGTACCCGCCCGAGAACTGATAGTAAGCCGTCTTCGCCCAGAGCCTGCCTGCTATCGTCTGGTATTTGAGCCATCTGTTCGTAAGTATGTCGAATGCCTCGTCCGGGGTCTTTACCTCGAGCGGCGCAAGAAGGTCGTCCCAAAATTTTTTCGTCTTCGCGAGTGCCTTATCGGCCTCTTTTACACTGTGATATTTTTTAATAAGCTTTTTAGCCTGGCCCTCATCCGCCATGTGGCCTATCGTGTAAATGATGACTTTACTTTCGCCGGGCTTCAGGTCTATATTCACCCGGAAGCTCGATATCGGGTCGTACCATTCTCCGGCGCTATTCGTCAAAGCGTCATTATCCATCGCGGCGGGATTTGCAATGCTCCGATACATCCCGAAAAATCTTTCTTTATCACCCTCGTATGAGGCGCATCTTTCGCTTATGCTCGAAAAACCCGCGATCGGGTGCTCCGTCATGCCGGTAGATATGTATTTGGGAACGAGATGTTCCTTCTTTTTACCGAATAACGCGTTCAGGTCCTTGTCGAACCGCGTGGTTATGAAAGTCTTCTGGAATTCGCGGTGCGTGTCATCGGAATTGCCCAGGCACCATTCGAAATATGTCGTGAGATCGAGGCGCCTCTTTTTGGTATCCTCGTTCTTTATCGTTATCTTCCATATCTCGAGGTTTTCGTCCGGCGGTATGAATACGGCGGCTGAAGACCTTATGCCGTTTATTTTCGAAGTGATGATCGTATATCCGGCGCCGTTGCGGACCTCATATAGATCGAATTTCGGGCAGAGCGGCTTCCAGGCAAGCGACCATACTTTTTTCGTATCGCGGTCCCTTATGAATATATATTTGCCCATATCATCGCGTATAAGGTCCTGGAGCCAGCGCGTAATCCTTGCTACGGCGGAATTTTTCCACCAGCTGTATCCCGATCCCGCCTGTGATATTATCGCTCCGTATTCGCCGTTCGACATTATATTGATCCACGGCCTGGGCGTGTCGGGGCGCGTTATGACGAATTCTTTCCCGTCATCCGTGAAATACCCGTATTTGGTCTTGAATTTACTCATCTGTATCCCGCAGACTTATCTTTAAGCAATGCGTTTACTTTGTTCATAAAACTCTTTACCGCATCCTGCACCGTCTTCTTGCCGCCGAATACAAGGTCGAGTTCCGGGAGTATATACATCTCCTTTGCTTCGCGCCACGCCGGGTGGAACGGTTCATAGATAACGTACTTCATGGCGTCATTCAGCATCTTCTTATTTTTCGGGGGAAGGTCGCCGCCTATCCAGTGCGGCCCATTGGCTATCTCTATTATCGCCGGCTGGGCAAGCCCGGTATCGGCGAGCATCGCCTGGGCATCCTTACACGTCAGCGCTTTCACCACCTGGTAAGCTTCCTTCGGATGGGCGGTGCCCTTCAATATGCAGTAGCCGGACCCGCCCGTCCCGAAAGCCCGGATACCTCTGGGCCCTTTAGGGAACATCGCGACGTCCCAGTCGAATCCCTGGACCTTCCTCAAACCCGGCGTTTCCCATATCCCGGAAGCGAACATCGCGAGGCGGCCCGTAGCGAACATGCCCTGCACGCCCATCGCCAGGTCCGTCATAGTTATCGAGGACGGGTGGACCTTGTATTTATTTATAAGGTCCGAATAGAACTGCAGGCCGGCGATAGATTCTTTCGAATCGAGCGTGCATTTGGCCGGGTCTTTGACCTTATCGACAAGGCTCCCGCCGAATGAATAAACGAAATTCTGCCACGCCCACGCGTAAAACCCGTATTGGACCACCCTGCCGTCGGGATCGAGCTTCGTCAGCTTCTTCGCTTTGTCCAGCATATCATTCATATCCCAATCATCCTTAGGATACGGGACGCCGGCCGCATCGAACAGTTTTTTATTATAATAAACGCAGGCGAACGGCGCGGTGTCTCTCGGGATCGAGTAAAGCTTACCATCAACGGTGAATCTGCCGATTATCTCGGGATAAAAAGCTTTTATGTCGAAGTCGGGGTCGTCTTTTATGTAAGGATTGAGGTCCAGGAGGACGCCTTTAGTCTGGAACGTGACGAAGAGGTCGACTTCCGTGCAGATGATATCGGGCGCGGCCCTGCCCGCGATCCTCGTCAATAAT
The DNA here is from genome assembly GCA_028715345.1 of Candidatus Omnitrophota bacterium. Lineage (GTDB taxonomy): Bacteria > Omnitrophota > Gorgyraeia > 2-01-FULL-45-10 > 2-01-FULL-45-10 > FEN-1322. The sequence goes on from JAQUSB010000003.1 coordinate 38,234, forward strand.
TTATCGACGTAACCGCGATACGGCGTATGTTCGAGCCTTACCAGTATCTCGGGGTGTCTGGCCTGCCACCCGGCTATCAGATTCTCCATGATGTTAACTTCATCGGGGGCGCCCCAGAATGCCACTCTTATTTCTACGGGTTTGGAAGCGTCGGATACTTTTTTAGAGCAGCCTGTTACGGAAAACGAAAAGAACGCCGCGAGGACTAAAGACAATAATATCACGCGTCTCTGTTTCACCTTTGCCATTCCTTTCGCTTAAGGATTGCGGGTATTTAGGCAAGAAATCGTTACATGAACAGATAGAATTTGAAATAGACCGAGGACATATAGTCTTCTATGTTATAGTAGTAATTACCTCTATAACCGACGTCGACCCTGATAAGGCCGGGCGCGTAATATTCCAGGCCTGTCAGGAAGGCCGTATTATCGAAATCGGACATATTCGTGCCGCATGAAAGGTCGAGGCCTGTCTGGAACCAGAGCTTATCGTAAAATTTATACTGCAGCCTTGTTTCCACACCCACCCACCCTGCGCTGTCGTTAACGGTATTTTTTTGGTTAGGATCGTATGAAGGGGCAGTATTATCCCATTCGTCCCTGAAGTCGAGCACATCCCTGAAAGTGATAGTGCCGTTAAGTTTTGTGGTAAAGTCGTGGCCTATCCTTATCTGCATCTCGTATTTGCTGAATTCGTTCCTAAAAGGCATGTAACAATCCAATGAATAGCTGATCCTGGGAATGACGCTTGTTTTAAGATCTCTCGATTTCATCCTCAATTCCGCGGCGTAGAAATAATGGTCGGGGTTATATGTAAAGCTGGATTTGGGACGTTTGCTTTTAAAGTATTCGAATTGACCGAACCATTCGCACCTTTCACTCGGAGCAAGCGAAAAATATGTAAAATAGGTATGCCTTGTCTCATAGTACGCGTTAGTGGACCCGTCGTTCTTGGCATTCATCGTAGAATATCTGTACCCGATGTTTATAGTCTCGAACCAGTCTATACCGGGTATCTTTTTGGAATGCATAAGGAGTATCTCATTCTGGTCCCATTGTTCGTGCTTATAGTTGACGTTCCTGTTAGGCTCTTCTAAATATATAGGAAATTGATTCTGATATATGTCGCGGTAATCGTGAGTATATCGTATCTGTCCCTCTTTGTTCTTGGGGTCGCTCATGGTCACTTCTGTGCCGTATGCCCTTGTAAAGATAGGTTTAAGCTGGCTTCTATAGTCAGCTGCGTTATTCCAGGGCTGGTTATTATGCAGCCAGCGTATCTTTTTGGCGTCCATTATATAAGCGTCGATAGGCCTTGCTTCCTGATATATCTCCACTCTTTGCGCTATGGTAAAATATTTGGCAAGCCTCAAACCCTCGAAAGTCTCATAATAAGGGGCGGAACCTATCCTGTTTATATCTATCTTTTTCAGGATCGGCTCGGGTTCCGGGATAATTTTTCTCTCTACGCCTTTTGAAGTTATCTCTATGCCTTCGGCGGCAGGCTGTCCCAGTTCGGAAGTAGTATAGCCGGTGTTTACGGGCTTTGCGGCAGCGGTTTTATCATCGGCGGAAAAAGCGGGGCCCGCAAAAAAAGAAGCGCAGAATATCACGCTCACGGCCAAAGCGACTGCAAAGTTATCTCTGTTCACAGATCAGCCTTTCATTTGGTTAGCATTTGATAGTTTTTAATAATATTAGCATATTATAATCTTTTGTCAAGCTCAAGTTGATAGCCGTATAAATCGGCGGATTTTTGTTTACCCGGATTGCGACAGCTTTACCGGAAGCAAAGACCCATCCACTTCTTTATGGGGCCGGTCTGCATAAATTTCTCCCAGACGAGCCCTGTCATATAGTTTTCCAGCATTATAACGGTGATCCCCTGGTCGATGCCCAGGTACTCTTCCGACCACCAGTTCAGGTCAAGATTAAAGGCGTCCTTGAAGCCGTATTTGCCGTAGAGGAAGCTTTTATGATTATCGTAAAGATATTTCAATCCCGCCAGCGACTTTTCCCAATCGAAAACTATCGAGCCGGCCATCCCGGACGGCGCTATCGTCCCGTCGTTCATCGCCTCGCCCGGTTTGGCGCCGTACCCCTTGTAGCCTTTCGGCCCTATGCACGCCGTCAGCCCCCAGGAATTTTCACCGTACGTTTCGTATTGCGCCGAGCCCTCGATGCAGAATTCGCGATTCGCCTGAACGGCACTGACAGAATTCGTGTAATAATTTATGCCGCTCACATCTTCGTAAAGGCCGCGGAAATCGATGAATGCCTGCGAATACTGATAAGTGAATATGCTCCCCGTATAGCAATAGATAAGCCTGTGGCCGGCATACTCCCCTTCGGGCCGCGACCATTCATACCACGATTCGGCCGGTATCGGATGGGTCTCGGAACCTATCGCGAGCGCATACAGTATCATGGCCTCACTGTAAGAATCCCAATAATAAGGAAGGAACCCGTATTCGGGCCGCCACCCCATGCACATTATCTTGCGGCCATTCATCATCCACTGCCAGTCGACCCTGTCGTAGATCTCTTTGGCAAGTGTTTCGGCCTCGGTGCCTTTGAAATATTCTCCCGCGAATAATGCCCCGGCTAAAAATAAGGCCGTATCTATGGATGAAAGCTCGGAGTTCCACGCTCTCGAGCCCGTCCGCATATCGAGGAAATGGTAGAAGAAACCGTGTTCGTTAGGGATTGTGTCGCGGAACGTGGTCAGGATTTTAACAACGCGTTCGTAGGCCTGGCCTTTCTCTATCCAGCCGCGCGAATCGCCTATGCAGAGCGCCGTAAGGCCGAAACCCACGACGGCAACGCTGCAGGGAGCCCCGGGGCGCGAAGAGTCCTTTATAAGGCCATTGGCTGTATTCGATTCTCCGGCAAAATAGTGAAGTGTGTCGTATTCAAGTTTGGTAAGGAATTCTTCGTCGCTCGGGTAGGCAGGCCGGATAAGCGAAAGGAAAGATATCACCGTCAATAATATTAAGAATGGCTTTTTTATCGTCACGTCTTATATTTTAATATTACGGAATCTATGCCGGAGAGTATATCCTTTAAACGTTTGCCGTCTTCTGCAGGTATTGAACCCTTGTCGGCCAGCGCATTTATCCGCTCTTCCAGCGCCATAGAGTCGGTTTTGATCTTCTTGATGTCTTCATGCAGGCCCTCCACCATCTCTTCGAGAGCCGTCGCAGCGCTCCTCATCTCATCGCCGCGCCGTATCTTGAAATTGACTAAGAGGTCGCCGCGATGTATGGCCTCGGCGGATTTCTCTATCCTGTACATAGGCCCGGCTATCCTGTGTGATATGAATATGCCTGCGAAGAATATCAATACGGAGAGTATTATGACTTTCGGGATGAGCGATCTGTTCACGGAACGCAGAGCGTCTTTTAACGCGGCCTTATCCTGCGAGCTGAGCAGTTCGGCCTCGCGGAATATTTTTTCTAATCTGTAATCGCCCTTGCCGTATCTGACCTGTTCGTAATCGGTAATGCGGTTCACGTTCTCGAGGTTCTGCGAAACTTTAAAGTGGGAAAAGTTCTCGATGATCGAACCCCACATCCCCATGTAAAGCCCGAAACCCGTAACGAACATTACGACAAGAAGGGTGAGTACTGTCAGGACGGTGTATTTAAGCTGGAACCTTTTATTGACAAGGTAATTTTTTCTTTTATAGGTCGTTTCGGCCATGCCGTAATTATATCATAAAAAATACCGACAGGCTAATCTAAAAAAGTAGCGCACCCTTAAGGGTGCGCTACAATACTGATGCGGATAACTTCCGGTAATACCGTTACAGCGACTTGTCGACTGCCTCTTTCGTGAGCCTCTGGGCTTCCGCGTCGGCATTCATATTCACAGGTCTCGCCCTCGGTATGATCCTTATGACAAAATAAGTCGACATCTTTAAAGGATCTATGGGCTCGCCGTTCGCGTCCAGGAACAGGCCTATCCTGCCAAGGAAAGCCGCAAAGTCCCCGTCTATCACCTGATCGAATCCCAACCTTAACGCAAGATCATATATGGCGGGCACAGGGACGGAAAGCGGATTACCGTCACTGTCGGTAGATTGAACGTCCAGTATCCTGCTTTTCGCGTGCAAGCCCTGAATTGCGGCCTGGAACGCTTTACCTTCAGCGGTATCTATCAAGGCTCCGTCTTCATTTATAGCTATCACAGCCCTGATATCCCCTTTACCTATATAAGCCGCTGCCGCCTCTACGGCTTTGTCTTTTGTTGTCCGCACGTTTATTACAAGGTCTGGCAAATAATTGTCCAACTTCTGCCCTATGCGCTGGGCGACCTGATCGGTGCCTTGTCTGCTTTCTTTTCCGATCCTAACGATAAGAACTTTGCCCTCTTTGACAAGCAATTCTTGGTTTGTTTTCAACGAAACAGCCGTGGCATTTAACGATTTCACTCCGGATGTTCCGGCAAACGCCATTATCTCCTCCGCCGTCATGCCGGACAAATTGAAATTCCCCGGCGTGAGTTCATCGGGAAGAAGCCTGCGGCCCATATCCTGCGAGCCGAAATTACGCGCTCCGGTCCGCGCATCGCGCGTAGCGGCCGTCAAAATATCCTCGGCCTGGAAGACTTTCGCCGGTTCCGGTCTGGACGGTGTCCGCTCTTTCGGCAGGCCCGGAGCCACCTGGCTTCCGGTCTTTCCGCTCGTCTCGGCTGGTACCGCCGCTTTATCGAACGCATCGCGGAGCAATACTCTGTCCGCATCGGTATCGGTAAGACGCATAAATACACCGGCCGCGCCTTTAACTTCTCTACCTGCCTCGTCTTTCCTCGGCTGTGTCAAAGCATCGTAGGAAGCCTTAGCGAATAGATCGCGCACCATATGAGGACTGACATTATTCAGGTATCCTTTCGCAAATCCTATAGCAGGACGCCCGGGCGCGGGATTTTCCACAGGAACAAAAGAAACGATGAACGGCATATATTTTTGAGGCTGGGCCAGTACCTGCTGATAGCTTATGTGCTGGTCGCCTGTGCCCTGCATAACCCATTCTATGCCGAGCATAGTAAGATGGTCTCTTAATTCCTGGTATTTACGGCCTTCCGTATAAATGAACGGCACAAATTTACGGTTATTCTCCTCTGCAAATTTAGCGGCTTTTTGTATAGTTCGCGCAAGCTCCGCCATAGAACCGATATTCTGCGGAAGATCGAATTCCGTTATATTCGACTCTATGCTCTTATTGCGCGCGGCCTGCTGTATTTTCGCAAATTCCTCATTTATAGCCCCGGGGCCTCCGGCCTGTAACTCCGCCAGCTTCTTTTCAAGCATACCTTTGCCCAATTCCACGTAAGGCTGGCGCAAATATAGATTCTGCTGGAAGATCCTTGTGGCAGGATTATTGAGATCATTAAGATCGACGTCTTCGGGAGTATATCCTTTCTCGGCAAGAGCTTTTACTATAAGCCTGTTGCCTACCGTATTGGTCATTCCGTAAAAAGTAGTAAATAGCCCGCCCATGGCATCGGCAAGTTCCTGTTTGCTCGTTTTAACTGTGTTGGGCGCAGGGATATTAACGACATTGAAAGTTTCGGCAGGAATTGCCGTCTCGCCGAGACGGGACAGGTTTATTACCATCCTGTCAGGCTTTGAGGCATAATGCTTCTTCTGGGCTTCCCACGCGCTCTGCTTTATCGCGACGAGGTTGGCAAAACCTTTCTGCCATATGCTCTCGTTGAAATTCTGCTCCATCGCTTTGCCGAACCAGAAAAATTCGTCCGGCACTACCAAAGCTATATCGGTTATGCCTTCATCCGCTATCTTATTGCCGAGATGGTAACCGGGATGCCTGCCTTCGCGGACTTCGACTATGCCTTTATAGCGGTTATCCCAGTATTCTGCGGCATCCAAATTGTGATATGCCAGTAATGTCATCATGTGGAGATCGCCCGTCCAGCGTCCGCCGACATTATCGAACATAGCGCCGAAACCGGGTATGTCGCGAATATCAAGCTCATTAGACAATTCCGAGTTCCTTATAAAAGCGGACAAACGGCTTTGCTCAGGCCTGTCGGTAGTCTCAAAAAACATATTACCCAGGACTGTACCGAATATATCTTTCAATTCCCGGGATGATATACCTATGCCTTTTGCATGGAACATATCCTTAACCGAACCAGGCGCAAATAGACTAAATCCCTTAAAAAGATCCTTCGAAGAACGCTCTTTGCCTTCAGGATAGTTGTTATCGTGCATTGCCTCGAATACTGTATCGGCAAATGCTCTGGCAAAGAACGGCGCGAATCCATTTTCAACGGCCACATTCTTAAGGAGTGTATAGAAAATTTCCGAGAATATCATCATCGTCTCGTCGGTAGAGCCGGATTTCGAACTTGGGATGACCGCTATCTGGTCCCATGACGCATCCATTTTCTTCAGAGTTTCCCGCAGAGAATCCTCATAATTTTTCCCCAGCTCATATTCGCCGACGATCTTCCCCGTTCCGGCATCGATCAGCTCGAAAACCTCCGATATGCCCTGGAATGGCGTGTGCTGGCCGCCTATACCCGGCTTTATTATGAACCGGATAGGCTTGCCGAGCCTTGCGGCGCGCCTCTGGAAAAATTGTTTCATGCTCTCTACCGTATCGACGAATATTTTCTTGCCGCCTTCTACATAATAACCCTGATTGCCTTCTTTCCCTATCGCGTGAGAACCGTCCACAGCCGCGCCTACCGGCACGCCGTAGCCTATCTGCTTGCCGTCCTTGTTATACCCGCCATTCATAAATACCGCGGCAGGATTGGTAGTGGCAACGAGCGGCGCATGCATCTTCGCAGAAATAACAGCCGCTCCCTTAATTTCCGCCTGCAACCTTACTTTCGCCAGCGCCTTACGAATATTCTGCGATGGTGCTATCTCTTCGACAGAGTTTTCCGACGAATCCGGATTCCTTATGTGCGCCATTTCGTGATCGAAGCCTTCCAGCAGAAGATCCCTGCCTTCGTCCATTGAAGCAAGGCCGAGGAAATCTTCTTCATCTATATATATCGTCGTTCTCGTTACACCGAAATGGAGATACAGGTCCGGCGCAACACCCTGCTTTATTAATTCGCGCGATAAGCCTCTTACGATAACGATATTGGTATCAGTGAGAGATCCGGACACCTGCCTGATCACAGTTACGATGTGTTCCTGCATTTCCGAACCGTACATAGCGGCCGGCATCAGCCATGGCGAGATGTCTATATCAGCCGGATTATATCGGATATACTTAGAACGCAGTGAAAAGGCCTGACCCATCAGTATCTTATTTTCTATGATCCCGTTCACCGTACCGCGCTTATCCATCGTCCTCGCCACGTCCGCGCCGTGAGCTCGCGTGCGCGGGCCGTGCTCGGCGGCTGTCAAAGCTTCGCCGTTACCGCGTATAGCGCCCGTCTCGTCTCCGACCCTGGGCATTGTCTTCGCGAATTCTCTGGCAAATATGGCGTCAAAAACGGGGCTTCGTAGTATGGCGTCTACTATCTCATTAGCCCTCCGGTCGATAGCGGCTCCTCTTTCGGAGCCGGGATCATTTCCGGGTTCCACATTCCCTATCTCGAACCCGGCTTCTTCAAAAAATAGATTTGTAAGACTTATCCGCATACCCGAAGCATACGCCGCTTTCATCGTATTCTCATCGCGAGCCAATTCGTGGCTGCGGACTGCGGGTAATGCTTTCTCGAACCAGTATTCTATACTACGGGCAACCCAGCGTTCCTCAAAATCCTTACCTGTCGCGGCAAGCTCTCTTGTGATACCGGAATCTACCCTTATAAGACGCGACCTCAGCATTGGCGCGAGCATCCCCTTCTTGGCCGCATCCGGGCTTACCAGTATGTCTTCGATGGGTGTGCGCTGATTCGTCAATACCTGTATATAAGGCGTGGGAACGTCTTTGGTAATGGACGGGCATACTACTATATATGATATGCCGCGCTTCTCGAGGAGCTTAGACATGCCTTCGGAGTGGAAACCGCCCGTCACGAGGACCGCGAACTGCTGCTTCTGTCTGTCCATCTCTTTTATCGTGTTATCGACCAGCGCCTTGTCGCGTTTGGTCGCGATGACGTAAAATTCCTCGAGCTTCGGCATACTCTTCGCGACAGCTTCGCTCGGGAGCTCGGCTTCGTAGGCGAGGCCGTATTTGACGGATTCTTTCCTTATGAAATCGGTAAATATTTCGTGGGTAAATTCACCCCTGTGCGTCTGGTAATAATTAAAATCGCCGTTTAGTAATTTAATATTGGCCATCCCGATAAGGATATCGATGTGGCGCGACAATTTATCGAGCGTCCTCTGGTCGTCGCTTGTGAACAATTTCTCTTTTATGCCGGCCTCGAGCGCCTTTATTTCATTGAACAATTTCTCATTGTCGATCTTGGAATATACGGAATTGTATATTATATAGTTGTAGAGATTCGGATATTTTACCGAAAGGTCGATATTGTTCTGGATGGCGGTCTTTTTTAAATAATTGTAGAATTCTACCGATGAGATAGCCCCGGATTTAAATGCGATGGACTTCGAGACCATTTCCGTAAGCGCGTCTTTGGAAATGGCCTTGGATATCTCATCGATAAGGCCTGCCCTCTCCTTGTCGGTAACATTGAAATTGATCTTCTTCTCATACGCAAGGACGCTTACGAGCCTGAAAAGATTTTCGTAGCTTCTTAGATTGATCTTGCACTTCTCGGCCATGGACTGGAGAAACCGTATATAATCATTGAACTGCATCTTCTTCGATTCGTAGTCTTGCGACTTCGCGTCCATAGCTTTCAGGTTGTCGCTGTATATAAACCCTTTCAGACGGTTCAGCGCGCCTTTTATGGAATTGTAATACTTCTCGGTCTCTGCTTTAAGAGGATAACTCGATGTGAACGCGTTCAGGTTCTGTATGTATGCAGCGCGGTCTTCGGCGCCGAATAATTTTATCGGATAATTCTTGGTAATAGAAAGAAATTCGGGGCCGGTGATCTCACCCTTCTTCATAAAGTATGCGGCGACTTCCTTGCGGACTTCTTCGTCCGGAAATGCCTTAAACCAGGTCGTGTCTATCAGGCCGTCGGCTCCTTCTACCGATATGAGGCCCAAAGAATGGTTCTTTATCAGGCCTTCGAGGATATTGACTATATTGGTCTGGGCTTCATAATTGCAGTGGGCATCCTGGATATTTATTATAAACTTATTCGAATTACCCGAGAATTTCGACTTGATCAGCCCGTGATCTTTTTCGATAATTATGTTGTCGATGGTAGCGGGCGTATGACTTTTTTGCACAATATCTGTTTTGCTCTGGAGAGGATCTGCAAAAGCAATACTCGAAACGAAAAATGAAAAAGCTACGATGACCGACATTGATTTGCATAAAAAGGTGTTACGCCTGAAAGTTGACTGAACTTCCATCACTATCTCCTTAATTTGCTTTATATACAAAGATATTTAACTTTTCATTTATTTACAGAATGTGTTTAATTCTATCATATATAAGGAAGGTCGTCAACCTTCAAAAACTAACTATTTTATATTTTAATTTTACCGGCCTCCGCTTCGTAAACCGCTTGGCAGGATTTACGATAGCAGAGGCCGATCACTACCGGGGTGGCACCGCGGCAGTGTTTAAATATTATCGCGGGTCGTTACGCCGCGCTTGAGAGCAGTATCATAGCGCTTCTGTATATTTCGACTTCTTCCCCGATATTTTTAGGAACGACGGGCGGCAAATACGTGTATTTTTTCGCCGTCGAATCGTAATACAATCCGGGTATCTCGCTATCGAGAGCCATACTGTTCTCCGGAACTTTGTCCATTAAAGCGACCCTATAAGCGACCTTTTCCGAATTGACCGCCGCGAGCACACGCTTGCCGGCAACGGTCACTTCTTTCACTTCCAGCGTCTTCATATAGGTAGCAGCGCCGCTTAGTTCGCCCGAGGCCGATACTATGCTTATATTGGACATGCTCAATCCTTGCGGCAGGCCTGCCGATATTTCACTTTCGATCTCTTCTATGTTCTTGGCACGGCCGTCAGCGTTATTCTCGACGAGCCTTATCTTTTTTATATTTTCCGCTGAGCACCCCGCGCCCGCCAGGAATGCTTCCGCACGCTCTTTTGTGGCAATGTCTTTGCCGTATAGGAAGGATACTTCGCCGCCGGCGGCTATGATCTGAGCGACTCCGTCGGCAAATGTCGGGTTATTCAGCGCGACCTTTTCGGTTATAACCACTCCCGCTCTCTTCCCGGCCGAAACGGCGTCTTTAACGATAGATCTGTTGTTATAGAGAGAAGATTCGTTAAGTTTAAGTATGTGATCGGCGACCATTGGGCGCAACCCTTCTACGCGTTCTCTCATCGATGGAGTTTGCGTTATTCTGTCGAGCGCCATACCGAATATCTCGGCAGGCTCCATATCCTCTATATCGCCTATCAGGGCATTTACTATCCTTCTTATATGGCCGCGTCCTTCGCTGTCTATGTCCTCCGCAACCAATGCCCCTTTGTAATTTGTAATAAGTATCTCGGCAAGCGCGGAGGCCAGGTCGGCATCGGTCATCGCGTCATCTACGAACAGGCAAACCTGCCTGCCGGTTCTCTTCCTTGAAATAAATTCGTCGGCCGTCTTCGCCGTTTCTACGGAACAATTTTCGCCGAGGACATCCTTTATGATCTTAACTCTTCCGGCGGCGCGGTACGAACTTACCTCGGGTATACCGACGACAAAGCCCTCCGGCTTATCGGTAAGACGCATCACTTTCGCTATATGCTCTATAGCTCTGCCCAAAGCCCCCTGGACCTCTCCGGCATCGAGAGTCTGTGAGTATAATTCATAGAGGTAGCGATGCTTGTTTACGGCTTCGCCTTCCCCGAGATCCGGCACTTTCTGCCCGAAAAATTCATTCTCTTCCGGCAGGAAACGCGTAAATTGCAAGTCTCGCGGATCGACGCTCGATCTATCCGTCTCCGCCCTTATTATAACGTCGGCATCGCGTATCTCTTGCTCGTCGAGGAGCCTTACCGTTTTCAGGTTCGCGTAAAATTCCACCAGTTTGTCTGATAAAAACTGGTCGGTATTTAACTCCGCTACAATGTCACGGCGTAATCCGTTTAAACCCGGATCATAATAGTATATATTCCTGCCCAGAGCCGGCGCCGGCTTTTTATTTAATGTGATCAGTTCCGAACTTCCCGCCGAGACAACTTCAAAATAATCGTGCCAGCCGTTCCTGTCTATATAGTCCTGTATGGCAAATTGCAGTAACGGGCTTCTGTATATATTGGCGTTGCATGTTACGACTATGCGGTATTTCCCGTGCCCTTTCTTCGGCGGAGGCAGGTTCGTTAAAGTCTTAAGCGGCCCGGTTTCGGTAGTAGTAATGGCCGGTTTTCTCTCATCCCCTTTTCCGCCGAGCCACACCGTCGCAACGGCACTTATACATAGGCCGGCCATCGCAAGGGCGGGACCATACGGCAGGTTTGCCAAAAACATCTTTATGGCAGGCCAATTATACAATACGATGCCGGCGGCTATGCCCGCAAGGATCAAGAAGGACGCTTTCACCTCACCGCGCTCGTTCTGATGCAGTCCCGGGGCGATTTTCTTTTCTACCCTGTAGACCATCCGATAGCCGTCCAGCTCTCTGCGCAAACCCTTTGTTTTTCCGGTAACAACAAACTTGTTTCTAGCAACACCTTCCTTTTTAAAACCTATAGCTTCCAGCGCTTTCCAGGCGTCGACATCCAATTCATTTACCGTCATCTCGATCCGGGAACGTCCTGCCATCCTCTCAAGCAGCCATTTCTTTATAAGGGCTTCCTCTACGCCGCAACCTTTGTAATCGGGATCGACTATGATCCGCACTATCCCGATATATCCTTTATTCAGATCATAGACTATAGCGCCCACAACTTTACCGTCATAGAGCGCCACGCCTCCGAGACGGATCCTGACATTCCTTGTGGCATCGGCATATGCCTGTTTATCCATCCGGTAATTACCGTCGACGGGCTCCGCGCGGTTCTCTATATCCTCTATCTCGGGATAATACTCCTGATTCAGGTTGCTAACTTCAAAATCTTTTTCAGGCTTCGCCGGAGACGCCGCAGGCTCGTATTCGCTTCCTGAGCGTATTTTCACTAAGTCCGCTTCCAATTCCATCTTTCTTCTCACTTGTACCAAGTCCAATGTCATGACCATACGAGGACCGTCTGTTGGCGAATAGCGCGTGAAACCGTTGTTTAAAAGAAGGTCTTTTATTGCACGACTGCGTCCGTTTATTTCTACCTGCGCGTAAGTATGCCCTTCCGAAGCGAATCTTTCCTTAACAGTTCTCATGACCTTTGTGCAAGCGTAGCCGGAGCAATAGTTATACCTAAGGCAGAACGAGTCCATCACTATCTTGTGCTTCTTATATTCGTTATAGAGAATAAAGCCTACAGGTTTGTGGCCGTCCCTTATTATTAACCCGCGTTTTCCGCTTTGTAAATATATCTTGGCCCGTGTCGAATGGTCTATTTTATTAGCCCCCATTTCATCCACTGCTTCCTTGAATACCATATCTACGATACCTGCGCTGTTCTCATTCATATTTTCGATGGTAATCGGCGAATCGGCCGCATATTCCAGCGTAAGAGACGCGAAACCGAACCTTATCGCGAATGTGTTGTAAATACCGTGGACAAAGAAATTGATGACGAGGGCGGGAACCACGCTTATAACAAGCCCGGCATAAGGATCAAATCCCCATGCCGCCGATAAGGCGCGGACGCATATGCTCATCGTGATCATCATGCCTGCCCAGATACCGATGATGCCGAGGCCTCTCGGAAGCTCTTCGCGCCATGTATTATTAAGGTGCGCGCGCAGGAACGTTATAGGCAACAAGGTCTTTATCAATTCATGCCGCGCCGCGAACCAGCCGATCTTGTATTCTTCTGTTATCCCTAACTCATATGCGCGCGCTCGTGTCGAAGGGAGAATAAGGGCCGTGCTTCCGGTCTGCGTGACCGAGGCGATCTTCTTAAGCGCGAATATCCTGGCATTGCGTATATCTTGATACGGTATAACCGATACCTTTTCCACCTCGATACCATTGTCGCTTAAGAAACCGGTAAAACGTTTTAGAGATTCTTCGTTCTTACCAAATACCTCTTCCTGCATGAACGGCCGGATGACCAATCTGCCGCCGGTCTTTACGGAATCGCATATTAACTTCCAGTCTTCCCTGCCGGCCGGTGAATCGAAATCGGATGAAACGCCGCATATGGAAAAGATAAGTTCAGGCTTTCTCGCATCAGGTAAAGCCGCTATTTCGGGCAGGTATTCATTGTAATATCTGGTAATGGTCGGGACCCGTAATCCGGTCCCTTTTTCCTGTTGAAAATCTATATTTACTACTGCATCGCTTTGAGTTGCCGTTTTCAATAATTCCCTGACGCAAGGATACCCGCTTCCGCCTATCTCGAATATCTTCGCTCTCTTAAGCCGCTCCCTATCCGCGGGTTTTGAAAACGCCTCTGTAATAACGGCAAGCATCCACGCCCCTCTGTGGCTTTCGCGGGCCAGAGCTTCGGGTGTCGTATCGAGACCGAGTAACTCTGCGGCATATCTGATGCTTGCTTCGGATAACGCGCCCGGAAATGTTTCAACAGGTTTCTGCATTATTACGCGCGGCTTCGGTCCCGGTTTGGGCAAAGGTTTAGGCTCCGGCGGCGGGGGAGCCAGTAAAACTTTCGGCTGATGAAACATCAAGTCCGGAGGAGGCAGAGGGAAACGCGCGATCCAGTCATCCTCCGGGAATATTTTGAGTATCGCTTCCGCCTCCTGCTTCATACGATTGATCTCCGGGTCTGTCCATCCTCTGCCCTGCCTGAGACCTCCGGCAAATTCTTTAAGTTTTCTCCCCGCTTCATCGGCTTTACCCAATACAAGCGGCCTGAAAAATGTAAGAGCGCGCTCCAAACGCTTTGCCCCGTATATTTCCGTCTTACCGAAAATGGCCCCTATCCTGTTTATCTTCATCGGCGCATTGTAGTCTTCGGACATGCCGTAACGCAATGCAAGAACTCTGCGCAGATCATGAGATCCGGGTATATACTCAAGTGCGGCGCGTATAATATTGATCTTGCGCTTGATTATAGGATGGCGCGCTATCACCGAGCCCAGCCATCGCGTCTTGGTGGTCGAGGAAGGTTCCGCCTTTTTGACTTTTCCGAAATATTCCTCTTTTATGAGCCGCGGGTACTGGGCAGAACCGGGAAATTTATTTGATTTAAGCGAATCGGCCGCTATAACGTCGAATTCTTCTTCCGTTATCAATTCGTCTTCAAGCATAAATCTTACTCTGTCGGCGGCCGCAAGCGGCAGCTTGCTTCCGCGGCCTTCACCCATATACACCCTGTCTATCTTTTCGCCATGCCGCCATGCGCGCCATGCTACGCGAATATCGTTATAAGGATCGAAAGGGTTGCCGACTATTATGGATAACATGATAAGATTAAATATTCCCAATATCGTCAGGCAGGCTTTTGAAGTATGTTGCGGGTCCATTCCGGTATTTTGCAGCATCAGCAAAATTATTATGCCTATAATAGATATGCCGAGAGATAATTTTGTCATAAATATGCCCGGCGCTAAAGCCACGCGCACAGGATGCTCGAAATAGGCGCCATCGGCAGAATCATAAAATCCTCCCGTGACCCTTCCGTCCTCTTCTACTATACCGACGGAGCCGCGATCTTTATCAGCTGAGGCGTGAAGCATTTCATGGGATTCCGCCAGGAACCGCGCGCACCGTTTACCGATAAGCGGGATCCGGTTTAATATCTTTATCGAAATAGCAAGGCTGTTAATATAATCCGCTAAAGAAACTTTTGGGTTTTTCTGTTTTTCGCGCCATATTTTAAATCGTATTTTCGTATCTTCGAGGTCGTTTTTAGAGAACATAAAAACGGCGTTGACCATAAAGGCGCTGATCAAAAGTATCGATCCTTGATGATAAAATAACGCGCCCGACAGGATCGCTACGGCGACCGCACTCATTGCGATACCGGGCCAACCTTTTGATCCCGGAATATGCACGCCGTATCCGTCAAATACGGGATCATTCGGATGCTGGATAAAATGTCCCAGCTCGTGCCAGAATACGGAGAGAAAATAGACTGCGGCTGTCATAATGAGGGTAAAGCCTAAGCCGCCGTTATCGATACCGGCGAAGTGGGCAATGACCGGCGGTACAAATCCCAGTAGCGCCGTAATAAGCTGCGGCATCGATATGGCGGATCTCGGCGGTAATTTCGATGAGGCAATATAGTCTTCATAAGGGACAAGCCTGCCCAGCAATTTATTGATCTTTTCTTCGGGAAGCCGGGTATTTTCGCGATATTTCCCGGCCTCTTCCTTTACTTTTCTGACCAATCCGCCGAGGTCGATAGTGCGGTCGAGCCTGTCCAAAAGCATGATATCGGATATGTCCATAAAGCCGTCTTTCGCGCAATCATATAGGCTCTCGGATCTGCCGCGGACCAGAAGGGCCGATATATTTTTGATTAAGGAGTCATCGGTAAGCCCAAGCCGATTAAGCTCTTTTTTCATCCAATCGGCATACTCTGTTTCGTCAGGATTCGACCTGCCTCTCATTAAACCGGTACCCGGGCGTATTCTGATAAATTTCCCGGATGCGCCTAAGATTTCCGAGATACCATTGTCGGCAGAGCCGGCCTCCGCTACGGAGCCTTCCGTTACCTTAAGCGTTTTCCCATCGCCTTCTTTTAGAAGGACCACAGGCCTGCCCATCGAAAGATACTGTTGCATATCGAGCAAAATATTCTTCACTTCGGCTGCACTCAAGAGATGCCTCGTGCGGCGATCGATGTAGCTGTCGGGTTTCGGCATACCGTAAATATTCGGGAATTCTATTTTGATAACCATAGCCAGAAGCTGGCCGTTAACTTTGTTCGCCTCGGGATTGCCGTTATTAAGCAACGTGAACAGCCTGCTCCACCCGTGAATATTTATAAACGATCTCGTAAAATCCCTTAAGCCCGCAAGGCTCCATACAAAACGCTGCATCTCTTCCAATATGTAATTTTCTTCTGCGGTCAATATGCAAAATACTTTATTGCCGCCATTGGCAGGCCATACGATGGCAAGGTGGCCGCCGGCTCCCTGCAAGCCGCGCGCTACAACTTTACTATCCCTAAGGATGCTGACCGTATCGGACGACGGGATGCCGTGCTCCTCTTTAATGTCCCTGCAGAAATTATTCAGGTCATAGAGCCTGCGTGGCTTCGTATTTCTCAATGTGATAAGCTTATTCAGGGTTATTTCCGCGTTTTTCCGGTCGACCGGGGTCTTTGCGGCCACGGCGGGCCGGGAGGCAAATCCTTTCGCGTATAGCGCATCTTTATATCTTGTTTTCAGAAGTCTTGTGTGAACGTATCTGGTAATGGCCATCCCCTGGTCCCTGGCATCATCGATAGCAAGCCATTTCGGCACGTTCTCGAAGAAATCGCCGGACTCATGCATAGCCTCTTTCGCTCCTGTATACTGCCGTAATATGTCTATCTTCTCCTGGGTAGTTTTACCGACAGCGCCCGGAGTCGTTACAAGCTCCTGAGTGATAAGCCAGAGGAACAGTGTCTGCTCTCCTATTATCACCGACTCCTCATAAACTTCATCGGACTCGCTTCCTATATTATTATCGTGGCGTAATTCGTGGAGGAGACGTTCTATGCGCACGAAATTGGCGCCGTCTATAGCGTCCGCGTCGAACGATTGCTCGTTCACGATATCGTCGAGCCTGAAGAAAAATTCGTTAAATACGATGGTTGCTTCGTTATTTTCGAAATCGTAATAACGCGCGGAGTCTATCATGAGATCGGGCGCTACGGCAAATTTCAGCTTAGCCAATTCCAGGTTGGAGGACAGATTTATCCCGGTTACATGCGTATCCGCCTGAATAGGCTTGCTCTGGACTGCCTCCTTCAATATCTTATGAAATTCCGGGCTAACAGACGCTATATAGCACATGGTCGAGAATAACATGTTGAGCTTGGCAGGCAATGGGCCATCCGAAGGAAAGATGACCGCAAGCGCTTTTTCTATTTCCGAGGGGCTTTTTTCGTCAAGGTTATCGATGATTTCCTTCAGGCTTTCTAATTGCGAATTATCCAGTTCCGCTATGGTTCGGCACTGTAATCGTTCTATCGGCGGCAAGGCCATCGCTTTACCATAAGCGCCTTTACCGGAAGGCCCATCGGCGCGTGGGACGCTAAGTTCCGGCGCTTCGACGGCCTTTAATGCCTCAGCCGCGCTCTTCCTGAGCTCAGGCGGCAGCTTTTCATTACCTGATATTTTCTTTAAATATGGGATGTTTTCTTCCGATCCCCCTATCCCCATCTGCTCGATGATACGCTCCAGGGCGGTTGTTGCATTATAACGTTCTCCGTTTCTTGTATAAGACGGTTTCCTGTTATAATCATTCATATCAGTCGCAATTTTTATAAAGATATCTATGAAAAGCCGCGCATCATCCATCATCGGCACCGTCCCCATAACTACATCAGCTTCCCGCACCTGTTCCGGACCGACTTTATTAAGCATTGCCATAAAGGCGCTTACCGCGTTCGGGCCGCCTATACCGGCGAGTTTACGGATAGCGTCGACATATTTGCCGTAATCGTCACTTTTTAATTGTTCTATAAGGGCGTTTTCTTCCGCTTTCATATCGGCAAGGGCTTTTTCTGCGGCGGCTCGCATTGCCGGCGGGCAAGCGCTCTCCCCCGCTATAGCCTTAAGGTGCTTTTCGACTTTTCTGTTATTGATACCGCAAAGCGCTTCAACGGCCCGCGCTTGCGCCAATGCAGAGGCAATGTCCTCAATAATGGCCGGAGATTCTACATCGTATTCCCCGTATTTTCTTTTAGTGATAGACTCGGCTGTCTTCCCTAGCGCCTCGGCGGCGGCCGCACGCACTTCGGTATCATTGTCTTTTAATGCCTCTTTCAATATTTTCACGGCGTTTTTCAGGACATCATCCTGGTCCGGACGCACTTGTATGGGAAGCCCGAAATCACCGCCATACACTTCACCGATAGCCCTGGCGGATTCGGCGCGGACTTCCGCATAATTATTTTTCATTTTTCCCGTAAGGGCGGAAATAGCTTTCTCATCTGCATTCTGTTTTAAGGCTTTTATCAGCTCCTTCTGAACGACCGGGTCTGCTTCTTTCTCCAGCGCCTCGATAAGCTCCTTCTCCGCAAGATGGCCGAATGCGGATAATCCCGCCGCGGCCTTAATACGTTTCGCGGGATCTTCATCATTAAGCATAGTTTTGAAAGCTTTCAGGTCACGGTCATGTATCTGCCGTTGAATAGATATCCCTTTGATGGATTCGCCGAAATTGTCCTTGCCCGTAATTTTTTGAGCTATCCGCCCGTATCTATTAAGCTCCATCCTGCCTTTAACCGCGTCCAATTGTTCCTCTAGGGATCTTTCCGGCATCACATTATCTTTTTTATGCTTCGCGAAATCGATAAAGGCGCGGTAGCCGCCCAGCACGATCGCCGTTATGGTCACAAGCCCGATGAGAGCTTTGAGGGAGTAGCTGAAAAATCTTCTGCCTTCCCTGGGTTTACCGGCTTCTTTATCCAGATAGGCAAGGTTCGCGAACTGGTGGATGATAGTCGCGACGGCAAAGAGAGGCCCATAAAGGGTCGCTATTATAGACGGGGTGGTTAAAAGGTATGTTATATCGGTGTTTGAGAAATATAAAATATCCGCTGTGGGTATGGTTATGAAAGCGGCGTTCATCGCGGTAATTGCGGCTATACGATACCACGGCGGCGCGTTAGGCATATTTTTAGCCTTAACGTAATGCGCTATAAAGAAGAGAGACCACGTTATAACCACGGACCATAAATTGCGAAGGCCGGGCACAAATAAAAGTCCGATATTGACCGCCCAGAAAAGGCTCTGCTCTATTGCCGCCTGATATATACGCGCTTTATCATCCCCCAGCCATTTGCGCAGGGCCGGGATCATCGCCGATCCTTCTTGCGGAGCAGAAGGAGACTCGGGGCCTTCCACGATAGCATTCAATATAACCCATATATCTTTGCGGACACTTTCCGACGGGTCCTCCCGTTTCATCTTTAACGCTGCGCAAACCTCAGGCCGTCTTATCGCTTTCAGAAGCTCCGGCTCTTTCGTTCCGACGAGATCCTTAAAGAGTGCAACGGCAAATTGGCCTGTTTCGTCCGGCCGGCCGATAAACGAAGCCAGCGCATCTATATCGGAAACTATCTCTTTTATTATATCCTTATTCTTACTGCGGGCGAATTCACCGATAATACCGAATGCGCTCTCGCGCCTCGCTATATCGAACGGCTCTTCTAATCCCGCAATATATATGCATAATTTCACCACCGGCCCGATATCTCCGCCGGATTCGGCAAATGCCTTATTCGCATTCACAAAACTGCGGCGGAATTTTTCCGACATTACGCAAGCCGGTATGGTCGAATCCGCCAGCATATCGAGCAATGCATCATTACCTTTTTTTACGATTATGGCAACCGCGTCATATGACTTTATTATATCGCCGTCATCATCTTTAGATATCATATCTTCCAATATATCTATAAATGTTTTATCAACCCCTTTTATCTTAATGCGCAACTCCGCAAGTATTTCCGACTGCTCACTTCCTCCTAGCAAAATAAGCCCTGAGATCATGCTTAAACTTCTGAGGCGGGATCTTTCGTCTTTATCGGCCAGACCGCGGAAAAATATACTTATCGCGGTCTCATAACGTCCTTCGACCTGCACGCGTGCTTTTGCTATGGCACCGCACATGATCGGATCTTTGTTTTTCATTAGATAGTAAAGCATTCCCTGGCTTAAATCGCGAAGATGAGTATTAGGTGAGGCGGCGCATTCAAGTAAAAGCTCTATAGCAGGCGTAGCTTTAGCTATATAGTTATAAAAGTCCGCGAGCAGCCCCGCAGGCGCATTGTTAATTATCCCGTGAAGATCCATTAAAGCTTCTATTTTTTCATCGGCATCACCTTCTAGCAGTGCTCTTAACGCTACCCTCGCCTCATATTCTCTTCTACCCGGTATATCCCTATACCAATCCAGCGTGGCCCCTTCCATGCCTTTAACAGGTATCGGCCAGACAGATGCCATAGCCGCCATGCTTATCGCGTTGGCCGCACCGCCATTAAGTACCCCTAAATAAGCCAGCGCCTGCGCGGCCGATGCCGCGGCTATCATAGCGATCGAAAGAATAAGCGGATTACGCTTCAGCCAGTCGACTGCGCGCCGTACCGGTCCGGCGTCAGACGAGGTTTTAGACGGGGTGCGTTTCGTCGCCGCCTTTTCGCCGATGCCGTCATAGGACAAATTTAAAAGTACATCGCGGCCTTTATTTTTTTCGAACCAGCCTTCAGGATATACTTCATCATCTAGCAATATCCATACATTTTTAATGCCCGACCATTCGAAGCCGGCATTCGATACTATTTCATAGGTCCCATTGGCTTCCGGGATCGTGATTATTTTCGTAAGCGGCATAGTCTGCGCGGCACGCTCGCATACGGCGGCAAAGAGCGCTTTGCCTATGCCCTTATGTTCAAAGTCTTTCCTGACCGCGACAAATTTTACTTTAGCGCCGATACCTGTTCTACCCAGATGGCAAAAACCTACTATCCGACCGCCTTTATCTCTATATACGGCAACTACGTTATGCTTGGCATTTATTTGTGCTACCGGTATCTCTATCTTATCGTATTCATCCTCATTAAGGATACCATCCTCGACTAACCTGTGGAATATTTTGTTTATAGCCTCTTCATCTCCTTTTCTATGGTTAGTCCCATCGAGAAATTCTATCTTATCGTAAATATCCGATTTCACATTAAATGTCGCGCCGAAGACTTTGACTTTCTTTGAGCCGCCATGTTTAGGTTCCCGTCCGGAAAGCGTCCCGTACCCCACATCTATGCCTCTCTCATTAAGATAGGGAACGAGGAATGTGTTTATAAGTGAGTGGGCGACGATGCTGAACAATATGGAGTCTATGGGGTTAGATACGAAGTATGCTATGGTTAGGCCTGTTACTGTTACGAGGGCCGGTATTATAAGATGATATGATGCGGGCTTTCTCTCTTCGGAACCAGGAGGGGCCCTTTCATTAAGTATGTGCAGGAGTGTGAATACAGCGCCGAATACTACTAAAGATGCGAAGAGTATGGATGAATTTACTACCGGAGTGAAATTAAAGTATGACTCTACTACAGCCGCTATGCCGTAAGGTATGCCTACCCTTAATAAGAGGTCTTCTACTATAGGAGCTGTTACCTGAGGTGTATATCCTATGCCTGTCTTAGGCTTTATGTATTTATCCCATAAGTCGCCTATGGGGCGTAAGGTGGCAGGGGCGACTGGAAGCTCAGGCAATAAATATTCCGCCATGCCTGCGCGCCATTCGTCATTCTTTTCCGACGACGGCACCACGGACCCTAAAGATTTTCCCGATTTTTTCTCTCCCGGGATATCGGTAAGGCGCACCATAGCGCCGAATTTAACATCCTTATGCTCCTGCAGGAATTTAGCAAGATACAGATGTTCTATTTCGACAAAGCTCGCATCAGAAGCTTTCCATATTTTCGCGTCGCTCTGCTTTTCTTCTGTTATTGTCCTGACATTAACGCCTGCACCTACATGCACTCTCCGGCCTATCTTATCGAATATTTTCCTCAGCCTTTCAACATCTACGCTATTCTGCGGCGCCGGAACAATGCTATTCTCCCTATCCAATATCCGGTCATATACGACCATATCGCCGATCTTCATAGAGCCGCCATTTTTCGGCCCTTTGAGCCCTCCGGCCAGCCCAACGAATAAAACATCTTTAATGGAAAGTATGTTAACCAGGTAATCTATTGCGCCTACTATCTGATCACCATACGCGTCATCCAAATCCATAATTAAGATCCTTTGGGCATCGGGTAAAATTACTACGCAATGATCGCAGCCTTCGCGCTCAAAATCTTCGAAACTCGCGCCATTGCCGGCGCGTTTGACCAGAGCCTTAGCAAATTTCTTGGGGCTGAATACGAATATCGCCCGGGAAATTCCGCGCGCGTCACGGCCGAGCGTCTCGTCGTACAATTTTCTGTAGTCTGTTTTAAATTCAAGGATAGACAGAGATGTGTACGGAATGTTCTTATATTTAAGCATGGCGATATATTCGGCCATCCGCGTTCCTCCATGCAGACCTGCAAGGACGTATAGAATTTCCCCCGTCTTTGTTATTGCGCGATAGAAATGCCCCCTTACCTCTCCATACGATCCCGGCTTGGCATCCGTCAGGTTACGCTCATTTTTAGTGCCGTGGCTGGCCGCATAGACTTCTTTTACTTCGGTAAATTCACCCGAATGAAGACGTTCGGCTAACATAGTTTCTGACTGTTCATTCAGACCGATATGTATCTCTATGCCTGCGCCTTTCTTTAAATTTTCTATTAAACCTGCCGGCATATAATCGTCAACATACGGCTCTATTTCCATAAGGCTTTCTTCGGCATTTGCGGGAGTTTTCAGAGAATCGTAAAGAGCTTTAATCTGCGATTTACTAAAAACTGAAGATACTACGGCAGGCTGAACTGTATAAGCCTTAGGCAAATGCATGGGAACGGCATTAGGGATAGAATTTTCTCCCCAGCTTATCTGCCCGCTATTGTCAATGACCTTCCTGTCTCCTAAAAGCGTCAATATGGAAAATATCTGAAGCGAATGGCCGAACATCACAATCTTCTTACCTATATATCTTGGGTCGCTGTTCAATTTTTCCAAAAATGCTTTTGAGCGTATCAACAGATCTATGACACTCTCACCGCCGCCGGGCCTAACTGCCGCATCGAGATATTCATGATACCTTTCGCGCTCAGCCTGCTGCTCAGAAGTAAGCATATCGAGCGTTTTATTCTGTAATGCGCCGCCGTACTTCTCGTTTATAAGAGGATCCCGTATAACAGTAAGGTCTTTACCGGTCCTATCTCTCACAAGACTTGTGAATGCCGCTGCTGTATCTTTTGTACGCGTAAGAGTGCTTGTTAATATGATCACGTTATCGTTTACTATATCGTCCTCTAATTGCTTGAACAAACTTTCGGCGCCTAGCGCGGCCTGCCTCTTGCCTTTTGGGGTAAGTTGGTTTATATCTTCATCGGCAGCGCCGCCGATTATCCCTTCGATAAGATTTGCTTCAGTCTGGCCGTGCCTTACAGCGATTATGTCTATATTATTTTCAACGACGGCGCCTTCACCGGCAAATCCGATCCTCCCGGTAGAGCTGTCTAAAAATATCTTGTTGTCTAACTCAGCGATGGCCCCGTCTTCTTTAGCCTTTTCCTGCCCCGGGCCGTCGAGCTTAAACCTCTCGTCCATCATGTCGCCGAGGCCTTCGGGATCCGCGACGAATCTCATCTTTCCTTCGAGTGACGGCGGGAACTGCTGGACCGTATTATTTCTGACAAATACAGCTGTCGCGCCTTCGTTGGCAAGTTCCAACATATCAAAATCGTTTCCGCTGTCGCCCAAAACGGTTATATTCTTTGTCTCGATGCCAAACCTTGCGGCATGAACCTTTACCCTCTCTCCTTTGCCTGAAAGAACGATATCTATGTACTGGTTATTATTGTTTGTGAGACGGAATCCCATGGGAGATAATTTTTCATTTAGTCTGGAAAATAGCACAGGCGTATGTTCAGCAAGGACATTGCCCATATTTATGGTTATGACCGACAGCTTGTGATCGACCTCTATCTTCGACGGCCACTGTATATCTTTTCCTATATATTTTGAGAGGCCCAACTCTCCCATTACTGCGTCGATCTTTTCAACTGCAGCCGCCCTCTGATGTTCGTCAAGCCTTAGCGAATTATTTTCTTCGGCATGCAGGTTGCCGTCTGCATCCACCCACCCCACATCGCCGCCAAGTTCACCCAATAGATAGAATTGTCCCGGATATTTTATATGCTTCAGGAATTCATATTTTCGCAATTTCTCATGTATCTTCGGAAGTCTCTGGCCTGTCACTATCGCCCATCGCCCTCCCCTATCGAGCGTCTCCGCTATCCGGCGCTGCAAAGATGCGGGGATAGGCTGGCCGCTTAAATGCAGAGTCCCGTCAAAGTCACTTGCAAACAAATGTTCTGATAGATCGCCAAACGGTTTCAAGTTAGCTATCGCCTTTTCGCCGACGCCGTCTTTCCGTAGATCCCGGATTGTCGGGTGGCCCTTATACTCATTAAACCAATCTTCCGAATATATTGCGTCATCAAGCAATACCCATACATTCCCGATACCGGACCATCTGAGCCCGGAATGCTCTGCTATATCGGCAATCTCCCTGGCTGACGCCGAAGTTATGATCTTCGTTATGGGCATCGTCCGCACAGCGCGTTCGCAGGCGGCGGCAAACAGAGCCTTGCCTATACCTTTGTGTTCAAGGTCTTCCCTTACGGACACGTATTCTGCTTCGGCCCCGATGCCGTACTTCTTTATATAGCAGAATCCGGCTATCTCGCCTTTATCGTCTCTGTATACGGCAATTATGTCCCTTTGCACATCCGGATTTTTGACAGGTATATGCGTATCGTCATATTTGCTCTCCGTGATATAGCCCTTTTCCACAAGACGGTGTAATAATCCGCCGTTTATAGCCGCGCCGTCTTGTAAGCTATATTTGCTTCCGTCGAGAAATTCTACTTTGTCATAAATATCTCCGTTCACCTCGAACGTTGCGCCGAAGACCTTCACTTCTTTTTTCGGCGTTCCTTCTTTTGGAAATTCGCCTAACGTCCCATATCCTACCTTTACCCTAAAGTACCCCAATAAGGGCACAAGTGCGGTATTTGCAAATGAATGTGCGGCGACATTGGCTGCTATGGCAAGTAATGGATTTGATATGTAGTAAGCTATGACCAAGCCTGATATGGCTACAAGAGTAGGTATGAATAGATGGTAAAATGATCCGGAAGCAGGAACTTCCGCTATCTTATTTCTCAAAATCCGTACAGCGCGCGGCGGGCTTAAGCTTTTGTTATTCAAAACATACGTCCCGGAGACAAAAAGGCTTGCGCCATTGGCATAAGCTCCGGCTATATTCGTATCGTTTATCCCGCCCTGCACCATTATCTCCTTGCCGGGCGCCTTCCGGCCGATCTCGATGATCTTGGCAAACTGGCTTACATCGGCTTCGGCCCCGGTAGCGCCTGTCTCTATAGACGAGACTACGATCATATCCGCCTCTTTAAGGATCGCGGTCGGTATAGAATCGACCGGTTCGTCCTTCTCCAGGACTATGCCGGCCTTAATATTCAGCGATTTTATATACCTGATAGCATCCAAAAGACGCGCCTTGTCCTTGAAACTGTCAAATTGTATGTCAATGCTCCTCACGCACCCCGTATCGGCAAACCCTTTAAGGTATTCCTTTGTCGGCTCCCAACACAGAAGATGAACATCGAAAGTCTTTTCGAAACCTGCGTCCTTCATCGCGTTGATCAATCCGGGAGTGAATTGCCCCGTATTATCCGGATATGCCTTATTACTATTTTCGCGGCCTGTGTTGCTGAAATATCCGTTATCCCGCACGTCGTAATGAATACCGTCAGCGCCCGCAGCCTGTATCTCCAGGGCTTTCCCGATCAATTCTTCGTCTTCCATTTTGCGCAATACAGAGAGAGGAACGAAGATATGCGGATTCTTTCTATTCAATAGATGCGCTATTGTAAATATCACCCCGAATACGCCCAGAAGTGAGAACGATATGCTTGAATTTATAAGCGGTGAGAACTCGAAGAATGACTGTATTATGGCGGCGATACCATAAGGTATGCCTACCCTTAATAGAAGGTCTTCTACTATAGGAGCTGTTACCTCGGGGGTATATCCTATGCCTGTATACGGCTTTACCTTCGCATCCCACCAGTCGCCTATGGGACGGATGGTGGCGGGGCCTGCAGGGGCAGGCGCTACAGCTTGCTGTAACACGGCCTTGCTTTTCAGATCTTGAGCAAAATACGCAAGGCCTGCTAAAAACCCATATTTCAAAGTATTTACATCGTTGTCTACAACTCTGACTAACGGCACCTCTTGTTCTGCGATCCCGAGCGCGGTATTTGCCGACATAGCCGTTATCTTTCCCGCTTCTCCCGAAAGAACTCCTCCTGACAATACGACATTTTCGATATTATAATAATTTTCGATTGCCCGTTTCAGGGCGGCAATACATTTCCCGACATTTACAAAAACCACTTCCGCATCATTACGCTGTTCTGCATTGCCCGATCCAAGCCAGCCTGTCAAAATGCGCGGCACATCGTCGGTTTCGGCAAATTTGTATTTATTATAAAGCCCTAGCCAACGGGCATTATTCGAAATGCCGTACCATGATATATACGCTCCTGCCCAACCGTTAACTCCTGTCATGCTATGAACGGGCGCGCCGCCACTCATATCTATCACGGCTTTGGAAAATTCATTGATACCATCCGCGTAATTACCGTTTTCGTCTATAAATCCGGAGGAAAGAGTGTTCCCGAATTTAAGTACGAGCGTATTTTTGTACCCAAACCTTCTCCCTATGCCATGGGCTTCCATGTTTCCGTCGTTTTGGGTAAAAACCGGCTTGCCCGGGTAAGCCGCCGATATAAGTCGAGGCAGAGAAGCGACGTCTTTATCTGATATCGGAATAAATTTTTCTTCCTGACCGGCCGGTTTTCCTAATACGTTATCTCCCCTTGCAATAATACCCAGACCTACGCTTACTCCTATATAGTCGAGCACTTCATCCGGAATGCCGTTCGTACGCATGCTTACTCTGGCGGCTTCTATGGCCCTTTGTGCCAGATATGCCATATCGTTCGGGTCGACACCTTCCGGACACGTCCTAATACTTACCGGGGCGGTCAAATACCGGTAGGTTCCTTTCCCGTCTACTTCCGCAACGCCTATTTTCGTAACCATTTTCCCGAAGTTAACACCCAATATCCTGACATCGGCTTTTTTGCCGGCGGGTAACGCTGTCCGTATAGCGCCGAGGACAGCGGGGGCCTTTACAATTTCTTTTTCCGTTTTATCGGAAATAGTAAATCCCGCCGTACCAAAACTTTTCCCGGCCATTTCGCTCGTACGCAGAGGCTTCGCGTCTTTGTCAAAGTGTGAGTTAAAAGATTCTCTCAAAGTATTTGTAAAACCGGGAATGGTCGAAGCTATTTCAAGGCCTGTCGTTCCCCGTGTTTGTATACGATTGTATATCTCGGTGCAGGCGTATCGCATGATATTTTCGAACGCGCCATCTTCCAGGTTTTTGGGAATACTCAAAGCAAAATCCATGGAAGCACCGGGCGTGCCTGTGAACTCAAAAGAAACTGTTTCGAAGCTCCCCGGATATTTGACTGCATCCTGCCTGAAGCGCTCAAAGACCTCCTGCCATTCATACAAAAATCTCTTATCGGTTAAAGACGACAGGGAAGCGTTATGCACCTTCGATACAACCCCTTTACGGTCGAGAGACCACTCGCAAACTTTACCGTGTTTATTCAGAAGCTCCACAAGCTGTTCGCGGCGGCCTTTTTTAACAACAAAAATACTGTATCCGCCGCCGCCTGTTCCTATCGAACTGGCGCCTTCGATGATCTCCCCGGCCTCAGCAATAACGTCATCCAAATAACTGCTGTCCATATTCGAGCTCGCCAATCTGGATAAATTATATTTTTCGGTAAGTAATTTCCCGAAATTAACCATATCGCCGTTCATAACGGCATCTATCATCTGCCCGTGAACGGTATAGGCTCTCTTCCTGAGTTCTTTTATAAAACTATTGGGCGTAGTCTGGATCTGTATGGTGGGCTTAAATTCTTTTTTAGCGCTGTCACGGACTACACCGCTATCCCATAATACGAGCTGCTCATTCAGCGTTTCAAGCGCTTGAGCATTTAATTCAAGTTGCCGGACCTGCGGGAACATCCGGCCCTCCGCTGCTACGAGTTCCTTTATGCCCGGGTAATATGCCCCGAGATTATCATTCCATCCGCCCAGAGATCCGGCAAGGAATTCCGTCAATAAAACACCGTCATTGATATCTTCCGCGTTCTCTTCCCATCCCATTACCCTGCCGAGCGACATAAGTATCAGCATACTCAACACGCTGCTGCTGCCACCGCCCTGCGAGACATTGTGATACGTTTCGATATCTAAACCGCCGCCCATCTCGGACAATATCAAAGGTAACGGCCTGCTATCCTCTATGTTAATAATGCCTGAGGCCAGTAGTGCGATCTTAGCCAGGCGGAACGGATCATTGACATCCGAATATTGTCCTATATCGGCCAGAGACGCGACCTCGCCCGTGCGAACGGTTTCTGCGCCGGCGGTATCGACATCTCTCCTTACAAACCTTATTACGCTATCTTTATTTACCCCGATCTTTACGCTGACCGGCTTTTCCTTGTTAATATCGACTGCCATATTAAATATCCTGCCCCCTTCAGCCAAAGAGACCGGCAGGCGGTCGGAACCTATACAGCTGCTGAACGGTATGCGTATCGAAGAATTCAATGTAACCTGATCACCCGGTTTCATAAGAAAATGACTATTCTTAGCTTTTGATTGCCTTGATATTAATTTTGCTTTCAGCATGCTTCTGGCCTTCTTATAATAGTATCCCTCACGGGCGGGTGACGGAATTTTTTTGCCGACCTCGGCCGCAGGCGCCGCAGCGGCAGTTCCGGCAACAACGGCACCGGCAGGCCCTGCCATGCGTAAAATATTGCTGTGCAGGCCGGAAATATGCTGCTTTACCAATTCTGCGACAAAATTTGCCTGGCCCTCATTCATATCTTCATAAATAGGAAGAGCTATCTGACAATCGGATAACTGTTTTGCTGCAGGCACGCCTCTTGCAGGCAAATGCAGCCTGCCCGCAGGATACCTTTGATCATCCAGCGTATATCCGTAGATACGCCCGGGCAATTCGACGCCTTCCCTGGCGCATTCAGCTTTCAGCTTACTATAATTGAAATCCGGATAGATCTTAGGATCGACGATCAAAAGATACTTATAATAATTTGTCCTGCAATCCGGCACACTTAAAATTTTAACACCTTCGATGCCTCCAAGGAGAGAATCGTAAATTCCGGCTATGCGGCGGCGGCGTTCTATCCTTTCTTCCATATCGCCCAGGTCAGCCATAGCTACTATGGACTGCATTTCATCTATCCTGTAATTACCTCCCCTGGTGTCATAAATTTCCTCCCGGGATTCCGGGACACGACCCATGGCACGGTAAGAATTCATTTTACCGAAGAGTTGCGCATCATCGGTGACTATAATTCCTCCGCTGAACGAAGTTAAGACCTTCGTGGCAAAGAGAGAAAATACAGCCGCATCACCGAAATTACCGGCAGGAATACCTTTATAAGATGAGCCGTGAGCATGTGAAGCGTCTTCGATAAGATAAAGGCCCCTTTCCCCGGCCATTCTCTGTATCTCTTCTATGCCGGGACTTATCATGCCGCCCATATGGACGGCGATCATCCCGACGATATTCATATCTTTCCCTTCTTCGTCGAGTAAGCGCCTCAATTTATCGGGATCCATGCCGAGACCGTCTTCGGAGACATCGGCAAGAAGAACATTGCCTCCGGCCCGGATAACGCAGGCTACATCGGCAATGTTCGCGTTTGCCGGCACCACTATAGTCTTGCCTTCCAGCGAATCAAACCGCGCCCTTAAGACAAGCTCCAGCGCAACCGTACCGTTGCTCACGGCAACCGCAAATTTTTTACCAACAGTCTCGGAAAATTTATTTTCGAATTCATAGGTATGGCGCCCCATTTCAAATTGTTCCCTGCCTATAAAATGCCGTATACTACCGACAATAGCGTCTATCTTCTCTTTCGGGAAGATCCTCCTGAATACAGGGACCGCTTTTATCTCTTTTGCGATATCATTGTGGGCATCCATTATGGCTTGTCGGAATTCCATGGTTTTATGCAGAGGGACTTCTCTCGTTTCGAACGCGGGATAAAGCTTATCCTGCATGAACCTCCCTTTAAGTCCCGGCTCTTCTTCGAACATTAACATATCCCACAAAGGCATCAGATCGCCCGGCTCTTCGGGCTCAAGAGAAATTAACCCCGCCTTATCCTTGATCTGTCCTTTTACGTTACGCCAGATATCCAGAACCTCTTCCTGCGAGAAAACACGGGACGGGTCTTTTGTGCGCACAGCCTCGCGCCTTACCGCTAACCATAGATCGAACAGCTCGGAACCGGGCAACGGCTTAACTACGGTAACATTAACCGAATCCGGCTTGTTATCCTTAATGACATCTATGGTTTTTTGTATGCTCGCCTCATCCTGGCCGGGAACTCCGACCATTAAGAAATACTTAACGGGTATACCGGATCGCTTACATAATTCCGTCGCTTTGCTTAAAACGGCAAGGTCCAGTTTTTTATTCAGCAATTCCAATATTTTCTCATCGCCGCTTTCCACTCCTATCGCAACACCGACACAACCGGCGTCTTTGGCCAATCTCAGGAACGAACATTCCTCCTCATAGCTGCTGCCGGGCTTTATTTTTCTCACGATAGCATCGGCGCGAGTCATGGCCATCCATTTGACCGGCAGGCGTCTTTCTATAATAAGTCTGAATATGTCTGCCGCGAAACCCCGGTCTATCGTAAATGTATCGTCGAGAAAATGGAAAAACTTGATCCCGTAGTTACGATATACGAACTCCATTTCGTCAACTACCGACTGCGGACTGCGTTTAGTAAAATTCGGGAATACGGCAGAGCCGCCGCAAAACGCGCATCTGTAAGGGCATCCCCTTGTGGCCATTATGGGATAGACGAGTTCTCCTTCAAGCACATCGTCATATCTGTCTAACCGTATCAGGTCAAGGCTATCTGCCGCCATCGGCAATTGTTCAAAATCATGATCGCCTGTGACAGTATCATTACGCGATATTATTTCTCCGGCTTTATAGCAAATCCCGCCTATTGATCCAAACCCCTTATTATTACCATATGCGGCAACAATGTCGGAGATGGCCCTTTCGCCCGCACCCATAACCGCTACATCAAAATCGCTGTTTTTTAAAACGTATTCGGGCATTGCCGAAGAATGAGGCCCTCCCGCCACAAGCAAAATGCCGGGGTGGCGTTTTTTTATCTCGCGGGCGATATCCCGGCCGATACCGAAAAAGACCGAAACCATCGAAATTCCTATAACATCCGGCTTTTCCTCCTCGATACGGTTCATCAAGCCGTCTATATCCATCTGCTCTGCAGGCATATCTACGATAGAAACCCCAAGTTCGGGATGGTCATTTCTCAAAGCGCTCGCCAGATGCATCAATCCAAGAGGCATGCGGGTCGGTTTATTAACCTGCCATTCAAAACCGGGCTGGACAAACATAACGTTCTTAACTTTGCCTGCCGAAATATTATCGCTGGGACGGATGGTGGCAGGGCCTGCGGGGGCAGGAACATTTAGAGAGCTTTCCGTTTGCGGCAAAACTTCCCACACTTCATCAAAAGTGGCTGTTGGAACATTCCAATTTACTTTCTCGGAAAGCTTAATAGGCTCCTTATAACGTTTTTCAATGACGTTAACAAGCTGAGGCCTGTTCGATGTTATATTTCCCGGGTTTCCCATCGTTGGTATATACACATGGGCGTAGCCTCCCGTTTCTTTCATTTTGAGAAAAGTCTGTTCGAGTACCCGGTAAAAATTCCTGACGTTTACATTGGATAAAAATTCCGCGCTCGGCTCAATGCCGGGAAGCGTCAACACCTTTTCCCCATTAATAGTTACCTCAAAACAATGAACATAGCCGGCTACCCTCTTTGTTTCGTTATCGTAAATCTCCAAAAGGAAAAATCGTTTGTCTTCCCAAAGTTTCATATTGGTCGCTATGCACACACCTGCATTAATCCCCCACAGGCCATGAGGAATACCTTTAACAGCCCTAAATGAAAGATCCGCCTTACTGATCCCTTTTACAAACTCAAATTTTTGTCTTTCATTTTTAATAGCCTTAACAGGAACGTCGAATAACCGTTTGACTATTTCATGACATGTAGCCTGTCTCTTTGGCGAACGGTTTTTAATAATATTTTCTATAGCTTCCTGAAGACCGGGAATCTCGCCGCATGTACTGATAATTTTATCTTCAAGCTCCGCATGGCTGATGCCCTGGATTAGGCCGGCTATAAGATCTTTTTTTTCAGGATCAGCATGTTTGCTATTCCATATACCGATGACCGCACTGCGGAGAGCCTTTGGGTTTGCAATTGGCCTGCCTTCCGTTATGATAACTTGAGGGTAAGCCGAGACTGGTATCTCTTCGAGAACATCGGCAAGCAGTGTGGAGAGGTTGTATTTGTCGGCAAAAAGTTCCCACATAAAATCAAGTGTAGAAGGTGTGAGTTCCTGTATTGTATCGATCTTCTGCTGCAATCCATCATTATGGCTCACATAGGCGTAAAAAGCCTCGAGGGCCTCTTTTTGTTTCTGAGAATCTTCTAAATCTTTCAGATACGCTGAAAGTGTCTGTTTCAGGACAGCGCGATCTTTCGCTTTTTCCTCAGCTCGTATTTCATCCGGTATATCGCGTTTCCGAAGGCTCGCGATAATGGAATAAACTGCCTTATCGGGATCGATCACCTCTTGACCCCTGACACGCCATTCATCGATCGGAAAGACGTGTTCTAGCCCCAGGCCAAAATCCTTACCACGCAGCGGTTCGGGGACATGGGAACGAAGATCGCCCGCCTCTCTCATTTTACGGAGAAGCCCCGCAACCTCCTTCCTGCCGACAAAAGATGCGCCTGAGGCAGGGATCGCTATTTGGCATGCGGCAGATAAAATTTCATCTTTATCAGCTTGTGACATATCTTCAATATCCTTTGCCGCAATAAGTATAGCAATATCTTCCTCTCCTATCCCATCTTCCGGAATATGACCGGCAAACTCTTTCAAAAAGGCACAGGATTCCGCCCCCTTCTCTTTGTAAAGTTTATAAAGTAGGGGATGAAAACTGTTCATCTCCAGGATAAAGTGCTCTATCAAATCTTGTTCTGACGCACCAAGCTGCCTGTCAACAGTACCTGATATGATCGCGTCAACTAACCCCTCGATTATGGTATAGGCCAGGTAACCATACCTTTTTAGTATGCCATTATAAAAGGTAAGGTGGGCAATGGAATCCGCATTAGATTCCTTAAGTACATGCAGATAGCTATCCCTAAAAACAGCCTTCAATATCAGTAAACGGTTATAGTCAGTGGTATTGCTGCAGATTTGCGTTATTTGCAATAATAAATTATCATTAATAGAACTGAGGTCAAGCTGTGCTTTTATGTTAGGCAACACTTTTTCAAAAACATGCCCAGCAGCCGGACCGGCTAATTTACCAATATTTATTAATTTATCCCAGTTTTCTTTTACATATTCGACGCCTAATTTGTCCGCACAGACCGCTATAGCCTCTATTAACATTCCCTTATTTTCGTTCTGTCCCATTCGTTCCAGTATATCTGCGATATCAAATAACTTTTTATTCGTAATGAAGCTTCTGCCAAATTTTCGATGTAGCAACACTGTGATCTGATAGAATACGTCATGCGAAAATGTTCCGGCGGCTTTATTTATTTTAAGAATTGCCTCCCAGTTTGCTTTTACGAAAGTAACGCCATATCGGTTCGCCATTAACGGAATAGCGTCTCGGAATAACAACCATGCATTATATGAGGCATCGCAACCCATCGCCATAAGATCGTTCCAATATTCTGATACTAAATCCACATCAAAACATCTTACCAATTCTGGCAGTCCTAACATTAACACATCTGTCGGATCTAATTGATTCTTGATAAAATTGATAAATTCATCGGTTATCCCTACCTTAAAAAGAATTTCCTGCATTTCAGCGGGTAAGTTTATAAAACGTATGGAGGTGTCCGGATGCAACGTATTTATCATTTCATTAAAAGCACCGGCTATCTCTGCATAGGATTTTTTGTTGCCTCCTTTTTTTAAATTCCCATACCCCACCTCTATACCTATACACTTCAGCGCAGGAACAAAGGCTGTGTTGGCTAATGAGTGAGCCACGATATCGAGTGATATGGCGACGGCTGGATTAGATACAAAGTATGCTATTATTAAACCTGATATGGCTAAAAGAGCAGGTGTGAATAGGTGGTAGAAGACGGACTTTCTATCGGGGGAGTCCGGCGGCGCTCTCTCATTGAATAAGTGCAGAAGCGTAAAAGCTATACCGAATACTACTAAAGATGCGAAGAGTATGGATGAGTTCGTTATAGGCGAGAAGCTAAAATATGACGTTATTACAGCTACTATACCGTAAGGTATGCCTACCCTTAATAAGATGTCTTCTACTATAGGAGCCGTTACCTCGGGTGTATACCCTATG
Source organism: Candidatus Omnitrophota bacterium (assembly GCA_028715345.1). GTDB lineage: Bacteria > Omnitrophota > Gorgyraeia > 2-01-FULL-45-10 > 2-01-FULL-45-10 > FEN-1322. The sequence continues at coordinate 72,773 of JAQUSB010000003.1, forward strand.
CCTGTCTTAGGCTTTATACGGGTATCCCACCAGTCGCCTATAGGACGGATGGTGGCAGGGCCTGATGCGGGACCGGGCTTAATAGCTTCCTCCAATGTTTTATTTAATCTTTTAAAATGCTCCGAGGCCAGTTCAGTCAATTTTGTCAATTCCTCGCAAATGCCACTAAGCGCTGTCGCATGTTCAAGGCCGCGCACATATTCATCGACCCCGCGCGCGATACTATCGAAAGTTTCCGGCGTCTTCTTTATAGAGGCGAACATATTCAACATGTTAGAACTTATATTATCGGAGGAAAATGTACTGTAACCGCGGCCCAAAGCCATATCCAATTCACCCGATACGTTCCTGAGTTTTTTCGAAGCGGCCCTTAACATGGCTCCGATCCTCAAAAATGCATTAGTTCCCTTCCCCTCATCAGGCGCATACTTAACCCTTTCTGCCAACGATCTTAAAGAGTCGGCGGCCGCATCCATCTTATCGGCGCCTGTTTGCATACCGTCAATAATATCGCGCACCATTTCAGGATTCGATATAGACCAAGATGGTTTAGACGCACTACCACTGCTGACGAGCTTTTTTACCTTATTATACAGATCCCCCTCTGTGCGCTGTACTTTTCTAATCTGGCGTTTTATTTTCATTGCGTCTTCCTTAAATCCACCTGCCATCATTTTAAACAGATCGCCCTTTATCTGAATATCCACGCTTTCTCTGTCGGTGAGATCTATCCGGGTGAAGCGCATAACCAAAAGCGCCGTGATTTGGGCCCGGGTAAGCTCCGGATATCCTCTCACGGCATCCCGCACATTCGCATATTCTTTATTGAATTGTTCGCAGGCAAGGCCGGCGTCTTCCTTGCTTATACCCAAATAATACGCCCAAAATCCGGGTATCGGGTTGGTGGGAGCAAAAAGAACTGTTTCTATCGATAGCCTGTCTTCCCTTTCCGGAAGGCTGCGCAAAGATGCCGCCATCTTCTGCCTTACCTCATAATATGGCCGCACCCTATTTTCCAAACAATCGATAACGGCTTCGGTCGAAGCGACGGTAGGCATGCCTTGAGAGCTTGCGGCATCATTTAATAAAACGGCTATGGCATGATTGAATAAAAGATCGGCATTCTTTGAGTCTTCCTCTGAGACGCCCAGCCCGTGGCACCATCCTTGCCATCCGTAATAATCTTTTTCCAAAGAACGGCCGCGTTTCGATTCAAATTCATAGCAATTATTTTTCAGGAATGTTATCGTTTGCAGGGGGGTCATGTGGCTTGTATTGTCCCAATCCTTAAACCCTGCGGCAATCTGCTTTTTGGCCGATTCGATCCCGCCGGCGGCATATCCCTCCACTCCGGCCTGCACTATCGAAAGCCAGTCGGCGCATTTTAAGCTTGTACCTTTTTTGGCAAGAAAACCTTCGAGCTCCGTCGAAACCGCGGAAAATATTTTTTCGATATCCTGCTTTGTCTCCGCATCGTCCGCGCCCCATGACCAGGATACCGCATCCTTATATTGTGTACCGGCTGGTTCGGTTCCATGGGGCTTATCAACAAAGATCTTTATCCTTTTCGCCAATAATATTGCCGCCGGCATAGCGGGCTTTAGATCATCCGTCGCCTCCGGCCTGGCCTTATTAAACGTAGCGAGGTTCGCAAGGCCGTGTATGATGGTAGTGACCACAAAAGCGGCGATATTTTGCGGGGATACAAATAAACCGGGCGAGATGTATTCCACACACGAAAATATAACGGAATTCATTACGGCTACTCCGAGTATGCTGTACCACCGCGGGGGATCGGGTATACTTACCACCCTGCCTGTAATCATGAAATACGGCCAGGTCACGAGAAAATGTATATAGTGGGACAGAGAAAATCCGAGTATCACGATGAAATTGGATAACGCCATCCCGAAATTATAAAGCAGTATTTCAAACGCGATGTAATATGCGATCTGCTCTATTGCTGTTTGCAGTATGATAGCCGTTTCTTCGTCGGTATATCCGCACTTCACCATCCACTTGAACGGCAGGCGTAAGAGCGGTATCAAGCCTGCGCCTTCGGCCCCGGGAGGCTCTTTGGCCGCCGGCGAAGCGTTTCCTACGTATGGCATAAGCGCAACGCCGTCCGCGATCTCATCCGGACGCAGATCCGAAAATTTGTTTTTCTTATATGCCTCAAAAAGGTTTTCCGCCGTTTTAGCCGCGGCCATCACCTGCGGCAGTGTTTTTGGATCGGCGGCTTGCCTCTGGGCTGCCAGCGCGTCCCGTACGGCTCCTTCGAAACCTGTACTGCCCAGCGTGATCAGCTCATTTCTCAATATCTCCAGCTCGGCGCGCCATAACTTTCGTACTTGCCCGCTATTCGAAACGTATCCTCTGCCGGTCAGAAGCTTACTCAGTTCTGCCATAAAATCGTCCCAGTGCCCGAACCTGAGCGCTGTCGAGACCAGAGCCATCTGATAAGACATAGGCAAGAGCTTGGTATCGAATTCCTGAACGTCGCGCGTAGCTTCCTTCATCGCTTCCCACGCCTTGAGAGCACGCTTATGCATGCCCAGCTCTTCATAACGGTAGATAAGCTTGCCATATATTAGCCAGGCCTCTGCGGTTCTTATATGGTCCCTTGTTCTCTTGCCGATCCCTATAAGGGAAAGGGCCTCATATTCCCTGCTCAGCGCCTGCGGCAATATGGTTTTAGATTTGTCCATGGTATCTTGTTCCATAAAAAGGCTGAGGCTTTCTTTGAGCTTCGACACAGGCACTAATTGCGTATCTTCTTTTTCAAAGAAAGCCGATGTAAAATCGAAAAGCACCTTTTGCATTTTCCTTTTTTGATGCTCCTCATAACCTTCTTTTACCAGGTTATCGTAAACGTCGAGATAATGCTGGGCAAAGTTAAGCCATACGGCCAGTTCCTTGATATCATTATCCCGCATATTGCCGGCGGCATCTATTTCTAAAGAATCGAGATATGCCCGCGATAGATAGATGACGTGTTTTTTCCTCCCCGCATGAACAGGCCTGATGACATTGTGATCAGGGTCGGAGAAGATAGCTCTGGTGGTCATATCAAGCTCGATTACCGATGTAGCATGTCTCAATCTTTTAACCCTGTCTATCAGATGCCCGTACCCCCTTCTCTTACCGGAATTTTCTAAAAACTCGATGGCTTTTAATACTTTTTTAGCGTTGTCCGATTTTTTTCTGTCTTCGGGCTTCTTTTCCCCGTACTCCGGACGAAGCGATCTCATGTAGACAGGGTCGGCCCCTTCGAAGAGCAATCCTTTGGGATAGAAATAAATTATGCTGTCGCCCCTTACGTGATATGACACTCCCTTCCTGGTAAGGAAAAGGTCCCTCGGCGGCCGCATCTTCATGAATTCCTTATAAAGATGCTTAAAACAAGATTCTGAATCCGAAGACTCGTGCGCGGTCAAATATCCGAACAATATGCCATAGAACCCTATCGAGGCGGCCTTCGTCGCCTCCTTGCTCTTAATGTGCGTGACGAACGCTTCATAAAGCGGGTCTTCTTTTTGGTTCATCCTTCTTCTGAGATCAAAAGAATCGGACTTTTTAAGCGCGGCGCGGCAAAGATTCTCGAAAATATCCGACCCGTCGAAATCGACTCTGAGCCTTTTAAATAACAGATCGAATAACGGCATCAGAAAGCCTTTTTCATACTTGCCGTAATCCGCTATCATGGCGGGATCTTTACCGATAAGCCTGTCGATATATTCGGAAAGCTCGTCGGCATTAGTCGGGGACCATAGCCTGTTTTCTATCTGCCTTTCTTTTTCCGAGGCAAGATCGTCGAGCTCTCTGGCTGTAATTGTGACTTTCCTGGGAGGATTGATCGACGAGAATAATTCCGCGCATTCGGCGCTTGTAGTATTCCTTACTATCTCTTTTAGCCGCGGTATCCCATCTATGTCAAAAGCGCTTACCGATATTTCCGGATATATCCTTTTCAGCCTTAAGACGAAAAGCGCGAAACGCGGCGCGCTTCCCCATACGCCGCATATCCCTATCTTCTTTCTTTTGACGGCCTCCGGATGTTCCGAGGACTGTTTCCGCCTTTCGAAATCAAGCTCTGCCCGTCTTGCGACAAACATCAAACCTCTTAAAACTCTGGGATTTAACGTATTGAAATACTCTTCGTCCTTGGCAGACCCTCTCTGCGCGCCGCCTTTCTTTGACGTTGCGTAAAGATCGTTCATCCCGATCTTCACAAAATCGAAATTTTCGAAAAGGAGGGTTGCGCTTCTTACCGCTTCGGGCGTTTCTATCATTGCGCCTATTCGCAGGCCGTCCAGCGCATCGGCCCCTATACCTTCTTTATCAAGATCTTCTACCACCGATGCCCTTACTTCCTTTAATAATGCTTTTATTTGGGCTATATCTTCTCTGTTTGCCCGGTCCTGCTTATCTCTTTCTTCGTCTTTATATCTTTTAACCAAAACCATCGGGAAGAGTATCTCTATATTTTTATTCCGGCTTTTGGCATATGCCTTGGACATGGCTCGAAGCTGATTTCTTACGATCTTTGCGCCTTCCTCATCCTCGAAATAGTAATCACAGCCCGTCTTTTCGCTGAGCGCAAGAGATATGGGGCATTTATCGTCTCTCATATCCAAGAGCCTGAGAGTAAGCGGTTCTCCCGGCCTCATGCTGTCGGAGGCCTCCAGGAAGGCTTTTTCCATATCCTCTTCCGTAGGCCTCTTTGGCTTATCATAGAACCACTCTGTCCTGTACAGCCCGACGCCAACAGCACCATTATCCCTGCCGGCCGATATCTGGCCCAAGTTTCCCACATCAGACAGAACTGTGAGTTCCAGCTTATTGTCATTTGTCACGGCGGGTAACTTCGCCCTTGCCCTGTAAGATTCGTTTCTTTTAGCTAACTCTTTCATTTCGTCGGCATACTTCCGCATGGTCTGATCGGACGGATTTTGTATCACAGTGCCGGTCCTCGTATCCACTATGACAGGCTGTTCGGGCCCGAGAACTTTATGCGCAGCGGTAAAAGATTCCGCGCCCTTCAGATGAGCGCCTGCTATGACATAAAACCCTGCCTGTTTCGCGGCAACGGCCCAGTGGGAACGCGAACCGCCGTTGGGGCAAACGATTACCTTGACGTCGGGCCTGTTCCTCTTTATCTTCCAGACCTTTGACGGATCCATGATTTCGGTTATTAATACGACATCTTCTCCCTTACCGGATATGTCTCCCACGTAACTTCCTTCCACGATCTCTTCAATAGCTTCCGCCACCGCGCGCACGCCGAGTTTTCTGCTATCCTTTTCCGCGAGATCGAGCGTTTCGTCACGATCTATCTTATCTTCTTCCGCGTCGGCCAACTCGTAAACGGCGCCCATAACCGTAAGCGCTTTAGCCGAAATGATGGCGGGCGCCTGATGGGATACAGTATCTATAAAATCTGTCAGATATGAAGAATCTTTCCTGCTTCTCAATTCAGAGATTGCGTTACTGAGCCTCTTTATCGCGGCAGCTATACGTTTATTCAATTGCTCTTTCGTTATATCACCCACGTTAAGGGTATCTATGCCGTATAGACGGTAAACCATCTTATTCCATAACATGCTATAGGCATCGTTCATGGCAACCTTTGGGCCGTCTTCTTTATCAGGCATACTGGCCACTAAACGCTTCCACGTAAATGCTACCTTTCCTACCAGAAAAGCAGCGCGCTTCTTTCTTTCATCATTATCACCCTCTGTGCCCCTTATACATTTTTCGAAATAATCACACTTGTTATTAAAATCTGATCTGAAATGCACAAGGCTTTTTGCCATATCGCTCTTGCCTGTTCTATTAAATCTGTTTATTTCAACCTCTATGTCATTTACAACCCGATTCTGGGCTTTTCTCAACAGATATATCTCGCTTGCGATCTCTTCATCCGGGCAATCATTTCTTTTATCAAGCTCACCCATTACTATGGAACTCAACCTCTCCAACGAGGCCTTGCGTTCGCCGCTACTTCTTGCGAGCATGCGCTGCATGCAGGCTTTGAAGGACAATTCACAGCGCCTTCCTCTATTTCTTACCAATTCTATCGTTTCGTTTTTTAAACTTCTTAGAGTTGCTTTATCGGGCGGGCCCATATCCGGTCTTTCAATAATGCTATCCATAGTTTTGGAAAAATATTTGATCCCTCTTTCGATCTTCAACTCCCGTATATGCTTTTTATCCCATGGATGCGCCAGATACTCGGAATATATATCAATACCGTGAAGCGTCTCGACTTTATCCGTAATGCCTATAATGACTTTATGGCTGTCTGACTTCGATCCCTCCACCAGCACTTCGGGCTGGGCTTTCTTACGAAGCTTCATAGACGCGATCTCTCTTTTTAGATCGTTTTCGGTTTCCTCGGTAAGATTGTCGTGCCCTTCTTCTCTGTTCGTAACTTCCATGACTATAACGATAGTGTTCTTATAGACAAAAGACCATTGAGATTCGATATTTGCCGCCTTTTTAGCGATGGCTTCCAGGTCGTAAACCATATCTTTCCTATGCTCCGACACGACCATTATATCGGTGTGATGAACCTTCTTACCCGCCGCATCGCGCGGGGTAAAGACGCTGCAGTGTAAGGCTTTGTCGGTTTTAACCGATAGATACTCCAGGTAGGCGGTGTACAATTGATCACGAAGGCGATGATTTTTGCTGGTCTCGGACTTGTGCAACGGCGGCATAGAGGCCAGGAATCCTCTTATGAAGGCCTCGGCCTCTTTGATATCAACTGGTATTTTTTTCTTATCAAGCGCGCTGAGGTCTCTAAGAACGTCCTTTACAACCTGATTTATCCTATATGCCGGACTTTCTCTTTTACGCAAATATATCAGGAGCTTCTGCCATTGCCTGGTTATTCTATGCTTGAATCCGGCGAGAAACTCTTTAAACCATTTTACCAATGCCGGCGTTATTGCCGCCATAATTACCGCCGGCCATAATATCACCATGAGCGGGCCTGACCGGGGACGCCCAGCCTTTCCGGTAGTTGTCGGCGCGGTGACTTCGGCCGCGGAAACGGATGCCCCGAATTTAATTTCGCCGCTTTGCGTATCCAGAATTATTTCCGCGCCGTCTCTTATATTGCTTGCTTCGACGCTGCTAATAACTACGATCGGGATATTAAAGGCCTGTGCGAGCTTAGCCGCATGGCTTTCACCGGTTACATTATTAGCAGTGACTATAATGGCTTCTGCGTTCGCATACATTTCCACTATGTCCGAGGGGTATAGCTCCTCGGTGATCATCACTTTGCCTTCACCGGCCATTTCAGATCCTTTTTCTTTTAATAGGTTCCTAAAGATCCGCCTGGCAATATCACACATATCGTGCGACCTTTGCTGGAAGTATCCGCCCTTCATATTGCTAAAGATATCCCTAAAATCTTTACCTGCGAGAATAACGGCCTTCGCGGGATTATGTCCTTTATGAATATAGATCATTATTTTTTCTTTGAATGACGGGTCTTCGAGTACCTGGATATGTGACTTAAGAATATCGGCTACAAGCAGCGAATATGATAATCTTCCTTGAGGCTCGGCAACTTGCTCTTTGACAGCGGCGTTAATAAGTCCGGCCAATTGCTCTTTTGCTTCGGATATAGCGGCATCGACATCGGCCTCACCCAGGTTATCAGGAAATTCATGATCTGAATTTATCAGCGATTCGAATGTCTCCCTTCTGTTTATCCAGGCTTCGCCCTGCGCTTGGCCTTCGGATATCACGGCAGTAATTGGTATGGCCTTATCTGCGGCTTCAGGAGCAGAGACAGCCGGCGCGGCGCCGGCGGGTGCGGTTTCCGCTGCGGGACGGATATACGCTGTTTTGGATGCCGGCAGTTCGGCAGGTTTTGTTTCTGCAGATACCTGCGGCCTTGAAGCGATGACACGTTCCTTGATGGCGGCCATGTCAGCATCTGACAGATTCCCAACACCTTTACTTTTTGCTATACGCAGGATGGCTGCCTCTAAGTCTCCGCGTCGTCCATGACCGGTATTATCCGCAACCGAGGCAACTATGTTCGAGATGAGATCGCCCGAGATTGCGGGCTGCGCGGCGGGCTCATGATAAGTCCCAGAGATTTCATCTACCGTTAAGTCAACTATTTGCTTAAGAGCGTCGGGAGCAAGGACGCCTCCATCCCCGGGTCCCCTGCCTGAAAGAGCCAACATTTTATCGCCAACCTTAATTATCTTGCCGGGAAGTTTTTTGTCATCGCCTGCGGTTCTGCCCGTTAACTCCATTACATACTTTATGAGCCTTTTTGACTGCATCTCTTCAAAATTAGCCCTGTAGCTGTCGATCCACACCTTCGCGATCGCACGAATATCTTTGCCTTCTCTCTTTGCCTGTTTAAGATTGGTCGCAACGATCTCGTTAATAAATTCATATATCGCTTTCGGATCCTGCAGAGATTTGTTCAAATATTCGTCGGTCAAGAGCTGGTACTTCCCGGACTGCAGGGCCTCTTTATAGTTCTCGCTCTTGTTCGTAAGTATAGCGACGTAGGGTCTTTCGCCTTTGGATGCATCGAACTTAGGCAGTATCACGACATATGATGTATCGT
>JAQUSB010000051.1 GCA_028715345.1 Candidatus Omnitrophota bacterium
TAAGATTATTCAGTTCCGCCTCGAGGCTATCGGCCTTAAAATGTTCCGTTACTATCAAACCTGTCGGCGTCAATATATCATAATAATCTATATAAATCAAGCACTTTTTGGCCATATCCTTATGGTACGGGGGGTCGACGAATATGAGGTCGAACGCCTCTTCGTCCCTGTAAAGCCGGTCCAGGACCATATAGGCGCTGGACCTGAGCACCGTGTACTTCGATGCCGGTATTTTAAGCGATTCTATGTTGGATTCTATCGTTGCCAGGCATCGCGAATTATTCTCAACGAACGTCGCGTGGCTTGCTCCGCGTGACAGCGCTTCCAGGCCATAGGCGCCGCTCCCGGCAAACAGGTCCAATACTTTCTTGCCGCTGACATCGGCCAATATGTTAAAAACAGCCTCCCTCACCCTGTCCTGGGTAGGCCTGATCTCGGCGCCTTTAGGCATAGCTATTATCCTCGAGCGGTATTCCCCGCCTATTATCCTCATAGTCTTCCTTTACGCTACGTCCATCAATCCCAGCCTGCCCCTGAATCTCGACAATAAACCCGCCTTAAGCTTCCGGTGATGATCTTCGGACAAAGAAGGATCGCCGGCAACCACACCGAACGCCTCTTTTCTGGCGCGTTCCATTATATCAAAATCCTTCAATATATTGCCGAATTTTATCTCCGGCAGGCCATGCTGTTTGGTCCCGAAAAATTCTCCCGGCCCGCGAATATCGAGGTCCGCCTGGGCGATCTCGAAGCCGTCGAGCGTATTCTCGATCGCTTTGATCCTCATGGCGGCGTCTTCGTTCTTCGGGTCGGCAAGTAAAATGCAGTATGACTCATGTGCGCCCCGCCCGACCCTGCCGCGCAGCTGGTGCAGCTGCGACAGGCCGAAACTTTCGGCGTTCTCGATGAGCATCACCGAAGCGTTAGGCACGTCTATGCCGACCTCGATCACAACGGTCGATACGAGGATGTCTATCTTTCCTTTTTTGAACTCTTTCATTATTTTATCTTTTTCCTGAGTATTCATTTTACCGTGCAGCAAGCCTACGGTATATTCGGGGAATATCCCGGACTTAAGTTTCTCGAACGTCTCCGTGGCCCCGCGGCCCCGAGTTTTCACCGCATCGGCTCCGTTTATCAGGGGACAAACGACGTATGCCTGCCGTCCTTTTTCTATCTCTTCCCTGACGAATCGATACGCCTCCGCGCGCTTATCCTCCTCGACCCAATAGGTCTCGATAGGCTTGCGCCCTTTCGGCAGCTCTCTTATGACCGAGACGTCGAGGTCGCCGTAAACCGTAAGCGCAAGTGTCCTCGGTATCGGTGTCGCGGTCATCACGAGTACATGCGGGTTGTAGCCCTTCTGTTTCAGGATCGAGCGCTGCGTCACTCCGAACTTGTGCTGTTCATCCACCACGGCAAGGCCCAGCTTCCTGAATTGCACGGATTCCTGTATGACGGAATGTGTCCCGACGACGATATCGCTATTGCCGCTCTTTATTTCTTCGGACACTTCTTTTTTCTGGTCCCGGCTCATCCCGCCTATCAGGAGCGATATATTGACGCCTAACGGCATCAATAATTCGCTCAAAGCTATGAAATGCTGCCGCGCGAGGACTTCCGTAGGCGCCATTATAACGCCCTGCATCCCGTTCTGGACGGTGAGTATGAGCGCGTAAGCGGCCACAACCGTTTTGCCGCTGCCCACGTCCCCTTCCAGGAGCCGGTTCATCGGTTTCGTCATCGACATATCGCGCGATATGTCGGCGATCGCTTTCTTTTGCCCGGCGGTGAGTTCGAACGGCAGGTTATTTTTAAATGAATCTATGAGCTTTCCTGCTAATTTATGCCCCAGCCCCTCTTCGTCTTCGGCGGAATGTTTTTTCCTGATAGCGAGAGCAAGCTGCAGCATGAAAAACTCCTCGAATACGATACGCCTGTAAGCCTTTTCGAGATTTTCGAATGTGGATGGAAAATGGATGTTGTGCACGGCAAACTTTATGTCTACAAGTTTCTCTCTGGCTAAAATATAGGTGGGAAGGTTGTCCGACAGGAACCTGCAGTATTTCGCGATGGCCGCATCGGCCAATGCCCGGACATACTTCTGCGTAAGCCCGCTCACGATAGGATAGATGGGCACTATCCTGCCTATGTGAATGGAATCCGTATCACCGCCTTCGAGTATCTCATATTCGGGCTGGAGTATCTGGAGCTTATCATGAAGCTCGACCTTACCGTATAAGATAACCCTCTGGCCTTTTTGAAAATAATCTTTAAGATAAGGCTGGTTAAACCAGGTAGCGTGTATGAAGCCTGTCCCGTCCGTTACGGCGGCCTGGAAAAATCTTAAGCCCGATCGCGCGACACGGTTACTGCACGTGACTATTTCGCCTTCTACTGTCTGGAATTCGCCTAACTTAAGGTATTTTATGGCCGTGAGGTTCGACCTGTCCTCGTATCTTGACGGCAGATAATATAGCATATCCTCGGCCGTTCCGATGCCGAGCTTCGAAAGCAGTTCCCCTTTTTTCGGGCCCACTCCCTTGAAATACCGGACAGGCGTTTTCAATATATTATTTTTCTCTTGCATATGAGCTGGCCCTGTGTTACTATAACACACTCAAAACGGAGCAAACGAAAATGTCAAAAATATGTTCGGTCTGCGGTAAAAAACCTGTTGCCGGAAGAACGATCGTCCGACGAGGTTTAGCAAAGAAAAAAGGCGGAGTCGGCCAGAAGATAACCGGTATAACGGCTCGCCGTTTTTTGCCTAACTTGAAGACCGTCAGGGCTATTGTGGACGGCACCCCGCAAAGGATCCGCGTCTGCGTCAAATGCCTCAAAGCAGGTAAAGTCAAAAAAGCCATTTAACTTCGGCTTTCGGAAATTTATGATATAGCGGGTCATCCCGCTTGTCAACGGTCTTGCTGTGCGCTAAAGCAGCTTCTTAATAGCGGCTTCCAATTCTTCCATCTTTACAGGCTTCGACAGATAATTCACCGCGCCCAGACTCCCCGCGTCCATCTGGTACTCTTCTTCCGTTTTAGCGGTAAGCATTATCACGGGGATGACCTCGGTATAAGGGTTGCCCTTCAATTCCGACAATACCAAAAGCCCGTTCTTTTCGGGCATTACAAGGTCGAGCAGTATGATATCGGGCAGGATCTTCTTCGCCATTTCAAACCCCAACTTCCCCTCGTTAACGGCTGCAACATCGTATCCCAGCGCCTCAAGCCTCATCTTGATCATTTCGGTAAACTCACGCTCATCATCTATAAGCAATATCTTTTTAGCCATGGCCTCACCTTATGTCTTTTAATTCCAATTGTATGGATCGAACGCCCTGCCAGTTATTCACGGAGGGCACATAAGCCAGGTCCACCCCGCTCCCTGTCTTCGGCATATCGAAATTATTTTTTTTGAACGTGATCGCTTCGCAAGTGACACGGTTATCGGTGACCCATATCTTGAAACCTGATTTCCCTATGAGCCTGGGGCCGTCCTTTATACAGACATTGCGGGACGACAGGACGGGTTTCGGGTTTTCCGCCCCGAACGGAGCGAGGGAATCTATCTCTTTTATCACCTCTTCGGTGAGCGCGCTTAAAGGTATGTCCATTTCTATATCCAGCTTGGGGCTGAATATCTTCTCATCCACATCTTTCGCGGTTTCGCGGTTTATCATTTCGGTAAATTCCGGTATCTTGTCCTTTTCGATCGTTATGCCGCACGCCGATTCGTGCCCCCCGAACCCCACCAGGAGGTCCTTGCACCTGAGGAGGTATTCGAAAAGATGGAACTGCTCTATACTGCGGCCCGACCCTTTACCGAGTTTCCCGTCCAACGATATGAGGATCGTCGGCCGGTAGAACCTGTCAGCGATGCGCGAGGCGACTATGCCGATAACCCCTGGGTGCCAGTTCTCGCCTGCCAGGACAATGACGCGGTGGTGTTTGAAGTTGACCTCGCGCTCCACCTTGGCAAGCGCCTCATCGAGTATTTTGGCCTCTATCTTCTGCCTGTTCTTGTTCTCGGTGCTTAATATCTTGGCTATCTCCAGGGCGGCGGCCTCGTCGGTATGCAGTAACAGTTCGATGGCTTTCTGTGGAGAGCCGATCCTGCCCATGGCGTTTATCCTCGGCCCCAGGACGAACCCGATGTGCCCGGCGGAAACCGTACCGTCGAGGTTAGCCACATCCATGAGCGCCTTCAGGCCGACCCGCTCTCTCCTATTTAGCTCATCGAGGCCGTGTTTTGCCAGCACCCTGTTCTCCCCGACCAGAGGCGCGATATCCGCGACGGTCCCCAGGCTGACGAGATCGAGGAAGTCTTCCGCGAAGTGCGGCGTACCTTCATACAACGCTTTCACGAGTTTATACGCCAGCCCTACGCCGGCAAGATGCTTGAAAGGGTATTTGCAATCGTTCTGGAGAGGGTTTATCACCGCGTGCGCGGCCGGGACTTTCGAATTCAATATCTCGTGATGGTCGGTTATGATAACGTCTATATTCAAAGCTGATGCCTGCGCCACTTCATTGAAAGACGTTATGCCGCAATCGACGGTAATTATGAGAGAGACGCCGAGCTTGTGAGCTTTTTTGATAGCGGAACTGTTCAGTCCGTAGCCTTCTTCGATGCGGTTGGGGATGTAGGTCTCGCATTTCGCGCCCAGCTTTTTCAGAGCCGAATAGAGGACGGTAACGCTCGTCATGCCGTCGACGTCATAGTCGCCGTATATCAGGATAAGCTCTTCAGCGGAGACGGCCTTCTTTATCCTCGAGACGGCCTTCTCCATATCTTTCAAAAGGAACGGGTTATGGCAGGACGCAAGCGAACATTTCAAAAAATCGGAGGCAACCTCGGCAGTCTTGATGCCGCGATTGGCCAGAAGTTGGGCCGTGACCTTCGAAATATTGAGCGCGGATGAAAGGCCGTTCTGAATTTCGGGATCGGATCCCCTGGTTCTCCAAATTTTTTGCACTTAGATTCCTTATGCTTCGGCCTCGCTAAAGGAAAACGAAGCCAAAGGGCTTACCTCTTCGCGATCACGCGTTTCCTGTGCCACGAAATGATCATCGGGCTGGCTATGTAAATGGTCGAGTACACACCAACCAAAAAACCTACAAATATACAGAACGAAAAATTATTCAATACTTCGCCGCCAAAAATAAGCAGGGCCAGCACCGCGAGCATCGTAACGCCCGTGGTAAGCATAGTCCTGCCAAGCATCTGGTTAACGCTTAAGTTG
>JAQUSB010000004.1 GCA_028715345.1 Candidatus Omnitrophota bacterium
ACAGGCCGCCGAATAGAGGTATTATACTGCAGGAACACATCGATAATAGCGGCCCGCCGCACCCTGCTACGGCATAAGGGGCAAATCCTCTGCCGGAACCCATGAGTTTTATCACTTTATCTCTCGGCGCGAATTCCTGAAGCGCTCCTGCGGCTATGAACGCCAGAAGAAGGCAAAGCCAGGAATGCTTTACGTAATCGACGATCGTAAAAACGATATACATGTGCACAGGCACTTTGTTCTCTTCGAGGAGCCTTGCGGTAATGACCTTATTCTCGGCCATAGTTACTTTGACGCCCGTCCACGCCCCGGTCCATTCGTAAACAAGTATGACTGCGAATATAAAAACCAGTATCCCTATCGCGAACATCGTTCTTCTATCCATTTCTATTTTCCTTTTTTTGAAATTTTACAGCACCCGCCCTCTATCCTGATGGCTTTGATATTGATCAGCCCGTCGGCGATCTTATTACGGGCGGATGACAATATCCTCGAGAATGTAGGACGCGATATTTTCAGTTTTTTAGCGGCCTTGGCCTGCATTGATCCTTCGAGGTCGGCCAATCTGACCGCTTCGAATTCGTCCAAGGTCAGGCATACGCACTCGCATTTATTCAAAGGCTTGCATACGGGCTTGAAACACCGCTCGCCCGGCAGGCATTTGATCCATCTGGTCTTTTTAGGCCTCATAGCACCGCTCCGTTATGAACATATGTTCATAACTAATTATACCACATCGCAAGAATAAGGCAAATTATTTTTTGGTTTATTTAAATTCCGGGGTCGGCGGACCTGCTCATCCTGTTCCAGACGCTTGCAAGTATCGCGGCGCTTATTATGCACCACGTCGCGAAAATAGCGTTCGGGATGGCGGCCTGGGCGGAAGCGTATTTTATGGCGAGCACTGCGCCGAGCCCGGCGTTCTGCATTCCCACGCCTATGGCAAGCGTGCGGCGCTGCTTGATGTCGAATCCGAAGAGCTTCCCAGCCCCATAGCCCAGGGCGAGGCCTGAGAAATTCAAAAGGACGACCGATACGAAGACGATACCTGTTATATAGAGAAGCGACTGCCTGTTAAGGGCGACGACGAGACCGCAGATGAAGGCGATGAATATAGTGGAGAAGGCCGGGAATACCGGGCGTATCTTTTCGACCTGCCGGTGAAAATAGTGGCGCACGATAAGCCCCAGGAAAAGCGGCAGGATCACCATTATAAGGATACTCTGCATCATAGGCAAAAATTGTATCGGTATGTATTCGCGCGCGAATAAATACGTGAGCCCGGGCGTGAGGACCGGCGAAACGAGCGTAGTGCCCGTCGTGAGAGCGACCGAGAAAGCCACGTCCGCTTCCGCTATGTATGACATTACACCTGCCGCCATGGCGTCGGGGACGGCCGCTGCGAGTATGAGCCCGAAAGCAAGCGCCGGCGGAAGGTCCAGGAGCCGCACTATGATGAACGCGGCCAGCGGCATTATCGCGAACTGCGCCAGCATCCCGAGCAGGACAAGGCGCGGCTTCTTGAATATGGGTTCGAAATCTTTTACCGATAGGAGCGCGCCTATCCCGAACATCGTGCAGGCGAAGAAGAGGTCTATAAAAGGCTTGAGCGGAATGAATATCTTCGGAAAGAAGTAAGCGGCGGCTACGGCGCTGACTACCCAGAATACAAGATAGTCCGTAAAGTATCCGGCTATTTTATTTATGCGGTGCATCTAAAACTGCGCTTTTAATTCCCGAACGGGTTCTTCAGCGCCTGGCCCAGCACGTCCGTCGTCTTCGAGACCGCCTCCCCTGCTTTCTTGGCGGTTTCGGTGGCTTTCGCCGCCGTCTTAGTAGCAGTATCGACGGCTTGCGCGGTCACTTTGTGGGCGGTGGCAAGCGTCCCCGATACTGAATTGCTCAAACCTTTGATGTCGAAATTGGCAAGGCCCGCTATGGAAGTATTCATCAAGGCCTTAACGACTATCAGGCTGACCAAGGTATAAGGATTGGTTATATTCGTGTACTCTTCGCTTATATTTACGTCGAATTCCGTCACGCGCGGCGCGCCGCCTGCGGAATAATCTTTATAGAACACCTTGCCTATCTTTAAGCGCAGCTTGTCTATCTGTATCTCAGGGGCTTTCCCGCCGGCCTGCGCTTCGGGTTTAGCGCCCGGCTTCTGGGCCTGCACGACTTTTAACGAGTCGAGGTTCAATTTGCCCTGTTCATTCTTTACAACGGTGAATTCCTGCATATTTATGCGCGCTTCGGTCAAATGGACCTTCCCGGCAAATATCGCCGGCAGGTCGTAATCGACGTAAATTTCCGGCATGATGAGCATGTTTCTGTCTTTAAATCCTGCCGGATTCAGTATGCGCAAATTCCTTATATCGACGAGGGTATTTATCAGCCCCACTTTGAATCCCCCCATCTTCAGTTTCAGGCCCGTGACCATCTGCGTGCCCGATTCGACCGCTATTTTAATGACGAGGTCTTTTGTAACGCCCAAAACAAAGATAACTACGAGGATACTTACCGCTACGACCATCCACTTTTTCATTCCGGCACCTCCGGGTTATTTTTACGCCAAGGCAATGTTCCTTTTGTCACATTAAATTATAGCATAGCACTTTCCGCATACTAATCAAGCAGAAAAATGCATCATTTTTTTGCGCCATTATTGCCTTGAAGTTGGCCGTTATAATTGTTAAAATATCACATAAAATATAAAGCAAATCTAATAATATTAAGGAGAGGATATGCCCCCGCGCAGAGATATAAAGAAAATTTTGATAATAGGTTCGGGCCCGATCATAATAGGCCAGGCTTGCGAATTCGACTACTCCGGCACACAGGCCTGTAAAGCCCTGCGCGAAGAAGGTTATAAGATAGTATTGGTCAATTCGAACCCCGCCACGATAATGACAGACCCCGGGATGGCGGACAAGACTTACATAGAGCCGCTTACCGTTGCCAGCCTCGAAAAGATAATCGCGAAAGAGCGGCCGGACGCCCTCTTGCCCAATCTGGGCGGACAGACGGGCTTAAACCTCGCCTCGAGCCTGCACAAAGCGGGCATACTCGATAAATACGAAGTGCGCCTCATCGGAGTGAAGGCGGACGCGATCGAGCGCGGCGAGGACCGCGAGACGTTCAAGGCCACGATGAAGAGCCTCGGCATCGAAGTGCCCCGGTCTTCGACGTGCCTTACCGTCGAAGAAGCCGAAGCGGTCGCCGCGAAACTCAAATACCCTGTAGTAGTCCGCCCTGCTTACACGCTCGGCGGCACAGGCGGCGGGATCGTCTACAATAATGAGGAGCTGAGGATCGTCGCCGCGCGCGGCCTTTCCGTCAGCCTCATACACCAGATACTCATAGAAGAATCAGTCGTAGGCTGGGAAGAGCTTGAGCTTGAGGTGGTCCGCGACGACAAAAACCATAAGATAACCGTCTGCTTCATCGAGAATATCGACGCGATGGGCGTGCATACGGGCGACAGTTTCTGCGTAGCGCCGATGCTCACCGTCCCGGAAAAGCTTCAAAAGAAGATGCAGGAATTTTCCTACAAGATAGTCGACGCGATAGGCGTCGTCGGAGGGACTAATATCCAGTTCGCGCACAATCCGAAAGACGACAGGCTGGTCGTCATAGAGATCAACCCGCGCACATCGCGTTCTTCGGCACTCGCGTCGAAGGCGACGGGTTTTCCCATAGCGCGGATATCCACCAAACTCGCCTCCGGCATCACGATGGACGAGATCCCGTACTGGAAAAAAGGCACTCTCGAAAAATACGAACCGAGCGGCGATTACGTCGTAGTTAAATTCGCCCGCTGGGCGTTCGAAAAATTCCCGCAGGCCATCGATGTCCTCGGCACGCAGATGAAGGCGGTCGGCGAGGTCATGAGCATCGGTAAGACGTTCAAAGAGGCCATGCAGAAATCGATCCGTTCCCTCGAGATCGGACGCTCCGGGCTCGGCGGCGCCAAAAATTTCGAGAACTTAACAGCCGAAGAGCTCGTCAAAAAATTGGCTGTGCCGACGAGCGAGCGCGTCTTCATCATGTACGAGGCGCTGCGTAAAGGCGTAAGCCCCGAGGAATTGAGCCGCATCACTTACATAGGCGTATGGTTCATCCGCCAGATGCAGGAGCTTGCCAAATTCGACGACGAGATGCGTAAAACGACGTGGAAGGCGTTCTCCGACGCTACGTTGAAAAAAGCGAAAGAATACGGATTTGCCGATAAATATATCGCGAATATATTCAAAGTAAAAGAGGCCGAGGTCAGGGCCAGGCGCAGGGCTCTTATGGGGGACGCGAGATTCGAAGCAGTCCCGGTGAGCGGCGTAAAGGACGCGGCGTACTATTACTCGACGTACAGCCCGGGCAAGGACGAAGTAAAAGTCTCCTCCGCCAGGAAGATAATGATCCTCGGCGGCGGCCCGAACAGGATAGGCCAGGGCATAGAGTTCGATTATACCTGCGTGCACGCGGCATTCGTGCTCCGTGACGAGAAATACGAGTCGATAATGGTCAATTGCAACCCCGAGACGGTATCTACGGATTACGATACTTCGGACAAATTGTATTTCGAACCGCTTACGGTGGAAGACGTGCTTGCAATTTACGCTAAAGAGAAGCCGGAAGGCGTGATCGTCCAATTCGGCGGGCAGACGCCTCTTAATATAGCGCAGGAGCTCGAAGATCACGGCGTAAAGATACTGGGAACGAGCCCCAAGAGCATCGCGTTCGCCGAAGACCGCGAATTATTCCGTAAGAAGATGATCGAGCTCGGCATAAGGCAGACGGACGGGGCCACCGCGTTCTCTTTAGAAGAAGCGATCGCCATAGCGAACAAATTGGGCTACCCTCTGATGGTCCGCCCATCCTTTGTCCTGGGCGGCAGAGGCATGGAAGTCATATACGATGAGACGATGCTGCGCAAATACGCCAAGGACGCGATCCAGGTCAGCCCGGAATATCCTATGCTCATAGACCGCTTCCTTGAGAATGCCCTCGAGTGCGAAGTCGACGCGCTTTCGGACGGTGACGATGTCTTCGTCGCGGCGGTAATGGAACATATCGAGGAAGCCGGCATCCATTCGGGCGATTCCGCCTGCAGCATCCCCTCGCGCAACATAAAGCCGGAACATATGAAGACGATAAAAGAGTACACGACCGCCATTTCGAAGGCCCTGAAAGTAATAGGCCTTATCAATATACAATTCGCGATATGCGATAACAAAGTTTACATACTGGAGGCCAACCCCCGCGCTTCCAGGACGGTGCCGTTCGTTTCCAAGGTCATCGGCATCCCTATCGCGCGCATAGCGACCCAGCTTATGCTCGGCAGGAAGCTCAAAGAGTTTCCCGAGCTCAAACATAAGATGCGCAATTACGTCGGGGTCAAAGAGGCCGTATTCCCGTTCAATATGTTCCCCGAAGTGGATCCGCTCCTCGGCCCCGAGATGAGAGCTACGGGCGAAGTTATGGGTATAGACAAATCTTTCGGCCTCGCCTTCTATAAAGCGCAGGAAGCCGTGGGAACGCCTCTGCCCGAAGAAGGCATGGTGCTTATCACGGTGTCGGACAAAGACAAGCCCGGGGCCTACTCGATAGCAAAGCGGCTGGTCGCAATGGGATTCGGCTTGTACGCGACGGAAAATACCCACAAATTCCTTAAAGAAAAAGGGGTCGCGTCTGCGCCTATATTAAAATTGAACGAGGGCAGGCCCAACATAATAGACGAGATAAAAAATAAGAAGATAAAGTTGATAATAAATACGCCTATCGGCAGGTTCGGCAAGAATGACGACGGTTATATCAGGATGACGGCCATACAATATAAAGTCCCTTATATAACCACCATGGCAGCCGCGAAGGCGAGTGTCGACGGCATAGAATCGATGAAAAAAGGCAAGACCCAGCCGGTCTCTTTACAGGAATATCACGCTTTATAGAGCGCACTTGCCGGGACATTTTCCCGTCCAGCAATAAAGGCAGAGTTTGTCTTTAGGCAAGCCTACTGCTTTTATCATATCCTCGATCGTCTGGAAACGCAGCGTCGTAACGGCAAGGTCCCGCGCGATCCACTCCACCATCTTCTTGTACTTCTCCGTAGTGTGATCGATATACACGGAAACATCGTCGATGTCGGAACCTTCGAGCGCGCGGATGGCTTTGCGCGCGGCGAGTTCGTGGATAGTCCTCGTCGACAGACAGAACCTGCACGGGAACATGAGCGGCGGGCAGGCGGGCCGCACGTGCACTTCTTTCGCCCCGTAGTCCCGGAGTTTCTTCACCGTGTAATTTTTGAGCTGCGTCCCGCGCACTATCGAATCCTCGCAAAGGACGATCCTGTTGCCGTTTATGATCTCGCGTATCGCGATAAGCTTCATCGTGGCAATGTGGTCCCTGAGCTCCTGGGACGGCGGCGTATAGCTCCGGCCGTAACCCGGGGTGTATTTTACCAAAGGCCTGCGGAAAGGCTTTTTAGATTCCATGGCATAGCCGATCGCGTGGGCCAGCCCGGAATCGGGCACGCCGCTTACAAGATCCGCCTTTATATCGCCGTCGTGCTTTGCCAAAAACCGCCCGCAGCGTTCGCGCACCAGCTCCGTGTTTATCCCCTCGTAATCCGACGCCGGGAAACCCGTATATATCCATAGGAACGTGCATATCTGGTTCGTTTCCCTGCCGGGCTTGCGCTGGACCAGCCCCTTTTCGTTTATGAGGACGATCTCGCCGGGCATCAGATATTTCTCGACCTGGAAACCTATATTTGCGAACGCGCTCGTCTCCGAAGCTATCGCCCAGGCATCCACACCTTTCGCAAATACCAGAGGAGTATACCCGTGCTTATCGCGCGCCGCATATATACCTTCTTCGCTCAATAGAAGCAGCGAGCAGGACCCCTCGATCATATCGAATACCTTCTCTATGCCGCTTACTATGTCGGTGCCCTGGTTTATGATCTTGGCGATGAGCTCGGTCGTATTGACGGAGCCTTTCGTCATCTCGCTGAAAGACACGCCGCTCTGCAGGAGTTTGTCGGCGATCTCGTCTTTATTCTCGATGAACCCGGCCGTCACGATGCAGAACGGGCCGAAGCGCGATTTCATATATATCGGCTGCTCATCCGCGTCGCTTATGGCGCCGATGCCCATATTGCCTTTCATGTCTTTGTAATCGGCGTAAAATTTCGATTTGAACTGGCTTTGCGATATGCTGTGTATCTGGCGGACGAAATCCGGCCCCTTCACCGCCATGCCCCCGAATTCCGTCCCTAGATGCGAATGATAATCCGTCCCGTAAAATAAAGTTTCAACGCAGTCGTTCTTTGACGTAACTCCGAATATACCGCTCATCGATTTCTCCTGTTTTCACAAAATAAAAAAGCAGCCTTGAAAAAGCTGCTTTCAGTAAATTATGCCGTTCTGTACCGCATTACTCACGCCCTTATGATTGATAAAGTATTATAAAACACAACGGCGCGGCTGTCAAGAAAAAGGCGGATCCGGCGCGTAAAAGGGCGGCTACGGCTCGACGCTTTTGAACTGAAGCTTGATCTTTCTCCCGTCGGCGATAAACGCTCCGTGGCCGTGATGGTGTAGGGTCTTCGGATCTTTCTGCGCGGGGTCGATCCAGGCTTTCACAGCTTCGAGTATGAAGAAATTGTATTTATCGACGAGCGTCGTATCCACGACTTTGCATTCGATATTAGCAAAGCACTCGGCGATGAGCGGCGCTTTGACCGCCGATGCCTGCATAGGCGTAAGTCCGATCTTCTCGAATTTATCGATACTCCTGCCGGAAGCGCTGCCTACGCGCACTACTTTGCCGGCGAGCTTCGCCGCAGGTATGGCGATGACGCATTCCCCCGTGTTTTTAAGCGTATCGAACGTGTAATTCATGTCGCTTATGACGCATCCGATGAGCGGGGGCGTAAATTCTATCATCGTGTGCCACGCCATCGTCATTACATTGGGCCGCGCGCCCCGCATCGTCGTCACCATCACGACCGGCCCCGGCTCGATGAGCTTGTATATCTGCGATATGTTATATGATTTGAGTTTCATAACGGCCGAGGATTTCATTTCACCTCCCGAGTTCTTTTTTGCTATTATGCCTTTTTCTTTAAGCTGTTGATGCCTTTCACGACCATAAAGATCGCAAATGCTACGATCAGGAAATCGAGCATGTTATTGATGAAAAGTCCGTAATTTAGGGACACTTCGGGTTTGCCGAGAGTAGCTGCTTTCAGGACAAGCTTTAAATCCTTAAAATCAACCCCACCTATAAGCAATCCTATGGGGGGCATGATAATATCATTTACAAGTGAGCCGACGATCTTGCCGAACGCGGCGCCTATTATGATACCTACTGCCATATCAACAGCATTTCCTTTAACCGCAAAGTCTTTAAACTCTTTAACTATGGACATATAAAACCTCCTCGTAAAAAGGCCATCTAATAAATAGATGGCCTTTTTATAATAATCGTGACTATTTTAAAGCGTTGCTGATTTTTTTTGCAGCTGCATCAGCGTCTTTTTCAAGCTGACTTCTGTTGTCACATCCGGTCAAACTGCATACCAGCATAACAAATGCGATGAAAGAAACCAGAAATCCATATTTGCGCATATTTCCTCCTTTCCTTTATTTATACTATAACTGGCGGGAACGACGGGGTTGTATTACCCGAAAACGTACCCGCTTTAATATCAACGAGTTGCGAAAGTCAAGAATTTTGCTGTGCCGAAAGTCCGCTATCTCAAAATGGGTCCTTCTGTCCCATCGATTGACCTATTTTCTGTGCGGTATTGGCCACTTCCTTGGTAATGGCTAACCCGATAGCCGCTTTTGCGGTAGGGCCAAGATCCCCTTTGATATTATTGACAGGGCCGGTAAGCATAAAATCAAATACAATATCTCCTCCTGCGGATGTCAGATACGGCGCAACCTTATTGACGGAGGTTGTCAAAAATTGCGCATTTTTTACTTTCTCATCTATCAGTATGCCGAGATTATGAAAGACCATCACGGTCGGTGAGTTGATAGTATTATTGATAATTTGCAGGCGCGTATTAGAACTGAACAATCCGCTGTTGAAAGAAAAGGGTGTATAGGCCCTGAAATACGGGAGAAATTGCATAAGGTCTACGTATTCTGTGTTTATTATCATATCCATATCCGACTTTTCAGGATATACCGAAAACTTTCCGTTGAACATCACGGAGCTATTTCTGTTATATCTGATATTATGTATCTTAAAAGAAAAGCGGCAATCCACATTCAGCGGTTGTGTGGGGCTGCGCGGGGCTTCTCCCGAGCGAAAAGTCAGGTTAAAGTCATCAAAAGAGATTGAAAACGGCCCGCCAGGTACGTGGTGATCGGTAAAACTTATGGTAGAATTTTTTATCTCAACCCTCTTTACATTACGGGCAAAATCATAGAACTGGGTGGATACGGTGTCAGCGTATGCCAGGGATTCGCCGAAGGCGCGTGATCGATAGTAATTGCACGCCAGATTAAATGTTCCGTTCCTGTTTTTCACGAGGTTCAATATGCCGCGCTCGAGGACCAGATCTCTTATTACAGCCTTTTTCTCCTTTTCAAATATGGTTTTATCTATAACCAACGTGCACTTACCGGCATAGAATATCTTATTGGTGAAACTACCCTTTTTATAGATACAAAAATCGTTCAGGTTAACAACATACCTGTCCAAGTCAACGCCTATCGACTTAAATCCAATATTGAATCCGATAGCCTTGCTTATAGCCTGTTCCAGAGCAGTTTTCCCGAACATCGATATAAGCAAAAAAACGATCGATACGGATATGACTACCGCTGAAAAGGCTATCAAAACAATTTTTAACGGCCTCAAGCGTTTCATATAGTATTATCTTACCACATAAATTGACTTTTTGGCCGACATTAGGTAAACTTTCTTAATATAGAGGCTATGAAAACACTCACAAAAATACTTATCGTTATCGGCGTATTCCTGGCTCCAATACTCGTGTTTGCCCTCGCCCACAATTTAACGACTTTAACTAATCCAGCCGTAGTCGCGAAAAAATATGCCGATTCGGGAAATAAATATTTTATCCAGCAAAACTATTTACAAGCCGCAAAAGATTTTTCGAAAGCCATAAAAAAATTTCCGCGATCCCCCTATCTTTATCACATGCGGGGATGTTCATACGCCGGCAGCGGAAATCATGCCCTCGCGGCGGTGGACTTTCTTAAGGCGGTGAGGCTGGACCCTTCGGGCAGCATTGGGGAGAAAGCCAAAGAAGCATTAAAAAGAATACGCGATTCATTGAAAAGCGCTGTAAAGACTCATCGGCAAAAAAGGGCTACGGCATCCATAAAAAATTGGGAAACATTTTTTGATGAAGGCCTTGCTTATGTCGGCAAACAAGATTACAGCGGTGCGCGGGCAGCCGATTTAAAAGCCTTATCGGCGGCGGTAGCGGCAAAAAAAGACGATCCTAGCAACAAAAACTATTCTTCCGCTATTCATCTCACCAAAGGCTACATGTACTTTATAAGCGGTTCGAACTATATAAGATCCGTAAAAGCGGATTTCGATAATTATTCACTCCTTGTAGCGCTGCGCAGGGCGTATTATCCTTTAAAATGCGCGGAATTTTATTACAAAGCGGCTATGCAGGCCAGTACAATACCGGCCCTGAAAAATCTTATAGAAGATGCCATTAAAAAGAATAGATATTTTCTGGATAATTCATCCGATAAATGGCTCGCGTCCATAGATACAAAAGGCAGTGTATTTATGAAAAATATAGAAAACGAAGCCCAGGTAATAGTTAATTTCGATATAATAAATGATCTGCTTGCGACAAAAGATTTCAAGGCTGCCGCCGATTTTATTGATAAAAACGCGAAACTTATTAATGGGATGAATCCGGAAGAAAATTTGAATGCCCCAGGGTTTGTGAGCATGCACAATGCTTATCTAAAGCTCTATCGGGCCCTCGTGCTTATCGCGGATGATCCGGTGAAAAACAAAAACACCGTACAAAACGAACTTAACGCATGTATTGCTGATTTACATAACGCACAAGCGAACTTTACAAATACTTCTTTGAGCGCAGCGGCGCAGGATCTCGAAAATATTATGGAGACTATAAGAAATGCGGCTTAAAAAACTAACGGCTGTTATGGTTTTACCGGTATTTTTAGCAGCTATTGTAGCATATCCATTGGATAAACAGGCAGCTTATGCGCAGGAAGCCGAAAATCCACTTGTAGAGAACATCCAAGATTTAGCCATAGATTACATTGAATTTGAGGGGGAACTTGTGCAGGATGTTGTAGGCGCAGCAACAGATTATGTGGAATTTGAAACGGAGCTTGGCCGAGAAGCAGTAGAGACCACTCAAGAGATATTGACAGATTATGTGGAATTTGAAGCTGAACTAGGCCGCAATGCTGTTAGCGCCGCCCAAGAAGCAATAGCAGATTATGTGGAATTTGAGGTGGAGCTAGGGCGTAATCTTGTTAACACAGGTACGGAGCTTGCCCGGGGATATTGGAGCTATCAGGTTGAATCGATGAATAATGCCATAGATATCGGGCGCGATTTTATTAATTTTGAAAAAAGTCTTGTTACCAGAGGCATAAACGGCGGGGTGGAGCTTGCCCGAAATTATTGGAATTTCCAAAAAGAAGCAGCAAGGTCCTCTGTAGATGCGGGAAAAGAAATGTTTCATAGCTGGTGGCAGTTACAAAAAGAGGTTGGGCAAAATTTTGTGGACATGGGCAGAGACTGGTGGGGTTTTGGAAAAAGCTTATTGAATTTTACCGGGATAGTACCGGACGAATACGGCGGCGGAGAAAGTGTACGCGTGCCGAATTTAGTGGAATTCAGGCAAATGGAAGCGCAGAAGCAAATCCAGGCCCAGCAAGCAGCGGCCGCGATGGCAGCAATAGCCGGCATGGCAGCCACTATAGGGGCAACATATAGCCAGTATCGCGCACACAAGGGCAGCCAAAAGCAAAGCAGCGGCAGCTGCTGTCATTAAAAACTTTTTTTTGCGGCGATAATAGCTATTGCTATACCCGTTATCAGCGCGGCGATCACAGATATTATGAATAAAATATTTTTATTCCCGCCGCGTTTCTTAAGGAAAAAATAAGACACGATCCCAATGGCTACAAATACTGTTATTAAAATAAAATTATCTTTAAAAAAATCTATGGAACATCGAACCGCGGTACCACATGCATAACCAAGCCTTGCCGCAACAGAATCCATATATCACCTCCGAGTATATGTCAAAAGTTTACTCGATATTTTTATAAAAAGCAAGAAATGGGTATTTAGTGGGGTATTTAGGGACGGTCCATTTGGTACCAGTCCACTACGCATTATGGGGTGGCACGTTATGGACCACCCCCCCCTGATACCTATTACTAAAAATGATTAATATTTTTACAAAAATTTGAAGGATTTATTATAACATTCCGATAGCAGACGCTATTTTTTTAAGGATAAACCTTTTTTTGATAAGCCCTGCTCGAGAACGTCTACGTCTTCTTTGGTCATGCATTTTCTCAAAGAATCTTTCGTTTGCTTAAGGAGTGCCTCTTTGGTATTAAAATTGTCTAGTATCTTATCAGAAATAAATGCTGCTTTTATGGGATTAATCGATACTAAATCTAATGTATAGAGAAATTCCGCCAAGTCAATTTTTAATGCGCTCTTAAATGTTGGAAGATCTTGCTGTGTAGAAAATTTTGCATTGTTTACATTAAATATATTAAAGGATGGCGCTATTTCAAAACGCGGGACTGCTGTCTTTATGTCTATATGACTTAAATATCGTGCTGTTTCGCTTGCTTCTTTTAAGCTCCTAAAAGACCTCCATGCTTCTCTTGGATAATGATCTTGAATTTGGCGAGCTCGCCATGAGTGCGCCGAATATTTTGAATCTCCATTTGGTTCTAGCGGCATACTAGACTCGGAGTGTTTATTAGTTATGTCGCTAGCATCGGCATATAGACGTGCTTCAAAGAAGTGAATAGCAGCATAGAAACTTATTGTTATAGACCAATCAAAAAAGGGTTTATCCAATAAGAATTGTGCTAATTTTTCATTATGGCGTGCTTGTGAAATATGGGTGGTAAAATTTGCCATTTTATTTTTCGTATATTAAATTTGCCCCTTTGCTTACAACTTCGCGTCTATTCTTATAGACATTTGGTATATACGAAAAGGCGAGCAAGGGTTCATTGATTTGTTTTTGCAATTCATACTCTATATCTAGTATCTTATAAATCAGTTCGTTATCATATTTATTAGTATTAAGAAAGACCATTACTTGTAGCTCTGATCGATAACGTTGAGTAAAGATAGCTATAACTTGCTCTACGCCTTTCAACCTATTTGCTATAGCTAACTCTATTTCTTGCCTTTGGCTAGGCATAAACGAAGAATAAATTTCTGCGGAACTAAGGGCCTCATCTATAATTTCATTGGGATTATCCGTAAGAATCGAGGAGTTTAGCACTGCGATCATTACAAGGTCATCGTATTGGCGGTTTGATAGGGCATTTGCAAAGTATTTGCTTGCTTGATGAGCTTTCAAATAGCATTTAATCATTTCTTGCTCATCTTTTTCTTCCGCACTCTTAATAAAATCACAGTAAACTCTACCATAGTCAAAGAAACGCGCAGTTTTTTCAGGTAAGGTTACTTTGTTTGACACCGTGCTATTAGAAATTACTGTTGGTGGCATAAATTAAACGCCCTTATAGTGAGCATCTAATAGCTCTTGCATGTTTTTAATAGCGTCATTAAAAATTAATGATACTAATTCTCTATCGAAATCATAGCTAACATCTTGTAAAGTATTTATATCGACCGTTACTCCTAAAAATTTATCATTTTCTAGTTCTTCTCTTTTCCTTACAGTATGAATTCTTAGCCATCTATTAGCCTTATACCTCTTTAGTAATTCTATTTTGTTCAAAAAATGTAGCTGTGCTTCATAAGTATTGGAGATTAGGTTAGACTCCTTAAGATATCTTGAAACAATGAAAGTGTTTGCACTTTCTTTTAACTCAATAATTACATTCCCAACTATGCCCATACGAAATATTTTAAATTTGTAAGTTTCATTCAAGAAATTAATAACCTTGACTAGTAAGGACAGATAATCATTTTTAAGGTTTGTTATATTTGCTTCCGCGTCATTCTTGGGATTAAAGAATAGATCCACTCTATTTATGCTCGTATTGCAAACATATTTTCCATCTTTACTTTTCACAACAATTCTAGGTATCTCGGGGGGCGCATTGTTAGGGATGGGTAAAATTGCTGGTTCCCCATTAAATATGCCGTCACTTGCCGCGGTTATTTTGGAAGCATAGTCTATCTTGCTGTCAAAACTAATCATATTTGAAAATAGCCCTACTTGAAACGAGCGTAATTTAAGCATTTTGGCTCCTTCTTGGTTTAAAATCATTATTTATGTATTATATCATATTTGAAGATTTAGAATATGTATTTTTGCAGTATTGCAAAAAGGATTGTTGATCTAATAATGCCGCATGTTTTTTGCTGACGTGTCACAAAGGGACGCGTCTCCGTTTTTGAAAAACACTCACAAAACAAAAAATCCATAACCAGTTGTTTTTACAACTTGTTACGGCATACAACCGATAATAAACCAGCTATAAATATGTTATTCTCGGGATTAATTTTAGTCAAGGATATTAATGCGGGGTTATGTCGGCGCTCGCCGGCTTCGCTCTGCGCTGCAAACCATTATTTTGGAGAGAAAATATTAAAGGGGAACCTTTTCCAAAAAAGGCTCCCTTCCCTAACTGGCGGGGACGACGGGGATCGAACCCGCGACCTTCAGATCGACAATCTGACGTTCTAACCAGCTGAACTACGTCCCCTTGAAAAGGAAGCCTATTTTATCAGCTCTAATTTCTCTTGTCGAGATAATTTTTTTATCTCGGCTTCGCGCTTTTTAGCCGAAGATGCGTTGGCTGCGTCTTCGGTATATACGACTGAAACGGGCCTTTTTGCCCTTGTATACTTGGATGCAAGGCCTTTATTGTGCTTATTAAGCCGTTTTGGAAGGTCTATCGTAATGCCGGTGTATAGAGACCCGTCATTACACTCCAGGATATATACTTTCCACTTGTTCATGGATGAAAGTGGTGGGCGGAACAGGGCTCGAACCTGTGACCTCCTCGGTGTAAACGAGACGTTCTACCAACTGAACTATCCGCCCCACACAAATAATATAATACCATAAGCATAGCTTGCAATTCAATAGGTTAGAAAGCGCCTATTTCCTCGAACCGGGCTTGGTTATGGGGACTTTGGCCTTGCAGAGGGGACAATCTTCTTCTTTGTAGGTCTCTACTTTTATCTTGGCAAGCGCGGTAAACGGCACGCCGAAATCGACCGGCTCGGAACTCCTGTCTATGATGCTCGCTACCCCGACCACTATGCCGCCGAGTTTTTTCACTACCTCGATCACCTCTTTAGTCGAACCGCCTGTCGTTATAACATCTTCTGCCACAAGGGCTTTCTCACCTGTAGATATCGTGAAACCGCGCCGCAGGACCATCACGCCTTCCTGTCTTTCGGTGAAAAGCCCCCGCACCTTAAGTGCCCTGGCTATTTCATAGGCAAGCGTTACCCCGCCTAAAGCCGGGCCTACGACCACGTCTATCTTTTCTTCCGAAACTCGCTTGGCGATCTCTTGGGAAAACTTCTCGGCAATGTCGGGATATTGCAATACCAAGGCGCATTGTAAGTAATTTTTACTGTGCAGGCCGCTCGACAGCTTGAAATGTCCTGTCAGCAGCGCGTTCTTCCCGTTAAATATATCCAAAACCTCTTTTTCGTTCATATCTCCATCTCTTTTTGTATCCGCCTGGCGGCCTCGGCAGGATCCTTGGATTCCGTTATCGGGCGGCCGACCACTATATAATTTGCCCCGTCCTTTATCGCTATCTTCGGTGTCGCGATTCTTTTCTGGTCGTTAGCCGTTGCCCATTCGGGGCGCACGCCGGGCGTCACTATGAGAAAATCCTCGCCCAGCTCTTTTCGTATCACCTTGGTCTCCGACGGCGAAGCCACCACCCCGTCGAGCCCCGCCTTCTTGGCAAGCGCGGCCAGTTTCAGGACAGCGTCTTTTGAGCCGAGGCCCAGGCCGACCTCTTTTATCGCTTTTTCGTCCATGCTCGTAAGGATGGTCACGGCCAGCACTTTAGGGTTAGCGATGCCGAGGCGCGACGCTTCAGCCGTTACGGCATCTGCCGTCCGTTTCATCATCTCGTAGCCACCCAGGGCGTGGACATTGAACATGAACGGCTCCAGGCTAGCCACGGACGCGGCCGCTTTCGCAACGGTATTGGGGATGTCGTGGAATTTCAGGTCGAGGAATACATCACAGCCTGTTTCGCGTATCCTCTCGACGATCCCGGGCCCGCAGGACGAGAATAGCTCGAGCCCTATCTTTAAAAATTTCACATCGTTCTTAAGCCGCTCGGCCATTGCGACCGCTTTTTCTTCGGTATTCATGTCCAGCGCTACTATCAATTTATCCAGAGGCGTCATAATGCTCCTATGTTAATATTCCCGACGAGCTCGCTTACTTTCTTTACCCCGTTTTCCGCGCAATATTTACCGATCCCGGCGGCTATCTCGCAAGCCGTGTTCGGATTTACGAACGTCGCCGTTCCGACCTGTATCGCGGACGCGCCGCAGAGCATAAATTCCGCCGCGTCGCAATAATTCATTATACCGCCCGCGCCTATTACGGGTATATCCACCTTATTGTATATGTCCCAGACCATCTTCAGCGCTATCGGTTTTATCGCCGGGCCGCTTAACCCCCCGGTCACATTGCCGAGCTTGGGTTTTTTGGTG
This sequence comes from Candidatus Omnitrophota bacterium, assembly GCA_028715345.1. Lineage (GTDB taxonomy): Bacteria > Omnitrophota > Gorgyraeia > 2-01-FULL-45-10 > 2-01-FULL-45-10 > FEN-1322. The sequence goes on from JAQUSB010000004.1 coordinate 16,912, forward strand.
TCGATGTCGACGGCCATGGCCGCGAAAGTATTGACGGCAAGGACGGCGTCGGCGCCCGCTTTTTCCACGGCTACCGCTACCCTGGCGATGTCGGTCACGTTCGGGGTCAGTTTCGCGACGAGGGGGAGTTTCGTCGAGGCCCTTACGGCGCGCACTATATTATAAGATGCTTCCTCGTCCTGCGCGACGAGCCCTTCCCGCGCCCCGTGTTTAACGTTCGGGCACGAAAGGTTTATTTCGATCGCGGCGACCTTCTTTATCTTATTCAATTCCTCGGCCATTTGGATGAATTCGGTTTCTTTGTCGCCGGCAATGCTCACTATGAGAGCGGTTTTTCCGGACGGAAAGAGCGGTAATTTGTTTCTGATGAAATCGTCGAGGCCCCTATTCTCAAGCCCTATGGAATTCAGCATACCCGATGAGGTTTCAGCAACTCGCGGAGGAGGATTGCCGGCGCGGCCCTTCAGCGTAATCGTCTTGGTCACGATCGCGCCGAGTGAACCTACATCTATAAGCTTCCTGTATTCCGCGCCAAAAGTCCCGGATGCTACCATTACGGGGTTCTTTAACTTTAGCGTTCCTATCTTCACCGTCATATCGGTTTTCATACGTTTATTCCCAGTAAATTTCTTCGGAATCGAAGACCGGCCCGTCTTTGCAGACCATTTTATACTCATATCCTGTGCCGCACAAGCCGTGTCCGCGCTTGACTTTAACCGGACAGCCTAAACATACACCGACGCCGCACGCCATCTTCTCTTCGAGCGAGACCTGGCAACTCACCCTATGGGTGCGTGCTATGTTAGCGACCGCCTTCAGCATCCCCGTCGGGCCGCAGGCGTATATCGCCGCAGGCTTCGGCCCGTTATCCGCAAGCAGTTCTTTCAGGATGTGCGTCACCAGCCCTTTGTGCCCTTTCGATCCGTCTTCGGTCGTGACCGAAACTCGAGCGCCGCACCTCTTAAAATCTTTTTCGCAGAGTATATGGCTTTTTGATCGTCCGCCGATCAAAACATGCTGTTTTACTTTTTTCTTGGCCAGCACTTCAGATAAAAACAATATCGGCGCTACCCCATTCCCCCCGGCAACGAGTATCGCCGTGGGCTTTCCCGACGGCAGCACGAAACCGGTCCCGAGAGGGCCTATCAAGTCGAGGATCTCGCCCGGCTTTTTACGCGCAATGATCTCGGTGCCTCTTCCGACGATCTCGTACAAAAGTTCGATGCCGCCCTTCGTAACTCTATGGACTCCGAACGGCCTGCGCAAAAGCGGATCCGTTTCACCCGAACACCTGAGCTCGACAAATTGTCCCGGCTTAGCGTTTTTGGCAAGATACGGCGCGGCAATGCCGATGCGCCGGAACCCATTGCCCAGATTTTCATTCTTCAGTATTTTCGCGTATATCTGTTTCATTTTTTTCCCGCTATAAAAAACTCATCTGTTTGTCTTTGGCGGAATCGCCTTCTTTGAACACCTTCACTTTGCCATATTCTCCGTCGTAACCCGGCACGATCTCTATATTGCCGTCTCTAACGTTCAATACGCCTTTGGCGACCCTCTCGGGCAGGCTCTCTTTCAGTTCTTTCTCATCCATATATAGCAGGATATTGAATTCCGTCCCGAAATTTTTAACCAGCTGCATATATTCCCGCTCGACCTTTACGGAATCCGGCCCTACGCCGGCTGCGTCTGCGATTATCTCGACGAGCGGCACCACCCTCTTAAAGCCAGGGCTCGCTTTATCGACATATCCCTCGGGCCTTTTCGCAAGCGCTTCGAGCCGGTGCATGACGCCTATTGTAACCTTCTTACCGCAGACAGGGCAAATATTATTTGTCTTCATCGCCTCCTGCGGCGCCAGGCGCGTCTTGCAATCCCTGTGCCCGTCCCAGTGATACTTACCCTCTTCGGGAAAGAATTCTATCGTGTAAAGGAAGCGCTCCCTGTCTTTCTTCTTTAATATGTCGACGAGCCCGTTATAATCTATCTTGTCCCTGAATACGTTCGCTTCCCGCCCGATCTTCGACGGAGAATGCGCGTCCGAATTGGACGTAAGGCAGAATCTGTCAAGCTTCGGGCAGCGCCAGTTCATTGCCGGGTCGCTCGATAGCCCCGTCTCTATCGAGAATATCTTATCCGTCTGGTCTTCGTAGCATTCTTCCGGCGAATCGAACCCGGAATTCGAACCGAATACGCTGAAATGCGGCGTCCACGCGTGGGCCGGCACCAGAAATATCGCCGGGTCTACCCCGGACAGAAGCCTCGTCATCCTGGCGCAGTCGACGCTTAAGATCGGCCTGCCGTCGCTCGGCAATGCTCCGTATTCGGACACTGCCGAACTCGCCTCCTCCGCCGCCTCGAGGGACGGCGCGAAGATCATATTGTGAACTTTTCTCGTCCTGCCGGCCTTAAAGTATATATTCGAGACTTCGGCGGTCAATATGAACAGGACGCCGTCGTATTGGTACACGCCCGGCGCGCCCGACGGGCGCAATTTGCTCTTCAGCTCGGAAAACCATACCGGGTGGGTGAAATCCCCCGTCCCGAGCATCGCTATGCCTTTTATCTTTGCCCACTTCGCCAACGAAGCCAGATCCATATCTTTTGCTGTCGCGCGCGAATATTTAGAGTGTATGTGGAAGTCGGCGATAAACGGCATATTTACCTCTTTATAACATCAATTCATCCCTCATCAATATTTTCCCACCCACGAATACCGTGGAAATTTTTCCTTTCAATTTCCATCCTATGAACGGCGAGTTTTTCGATTTGGACTCTATCGATTCTTGTTTCAGCGCGTATTCTTTGTCGGGGTCTATCACAATTATATCCGCGGGGCTGCCCTCGGATAATTTTCCGCTTTCCAGGCCCAGTATCCCGGCAGGGTTGGACGACAGTTTTTGTATCAGCTCATCCCAAGACAGCGTTTTTTTATCGACAAGCTCCATGACGCTTACCGATAGGGCGCTTTCGAGGCCTATCTTGCCGAAGGGCGCGTGGTCGAACTCAACGTCTTTTTCGGAATCGGTATGCGGCGCGTGGTCTGTCGCTATCGCGTCTATCGTCCCGTCGGCAAGGCCTGCCTTTATCGCTTCGACGTCCGCGGCCGTCCGCAAGGGCGGGTTTATCTTGGTGTTGGTATCGTAACTTGAGCAGCGCTCGTCCGTCAGGGCAAAGTAATGCGGGGCGGTCTCCGCGGTGACCTTGACGCCGTCTTTTTTCGCTTTGCGGATAAGCTCCACCGATTCTTTACAGCTTACGTGAGCTATGTGGATACGGGCAGAAGCCTTTTTGGCAAGCTCTATGTTACGTTTCACGGCTTCGTATTCGGACGCCGAAGGGATGCCTTTCAGACCCAGCTTTGTCGAAACGAACCCTTTATTCATGACACCGCCGGCCGATAGCTCGGGCGTCTCGCAGTGCTCTATAAGAAGAAGCCCGGCGGCCTTTGAGCGTTTTAAGGCTTCCTGCATGATCTTTTCAGGCGTCGGTGAGCCGTCGTCGGTGAGGGCTATGACGCCTCCCGCTTTCAGTTTCGTGAAGTCGGTCATATTCTTGCCCGCGCGGCCTTCGGTGATAGCGCCGGCAATGAAAACATTGCAGGCGGCATCTTTAGCGATAATGTCTTTTAAGGCCTTCACGATGGCGGGATTATCGAGGGCAGGTTCGGTATTCGGCATACAAAGAACGCTCGTAAATCCTCCGTGGACGGCCGCTCTGGACCCCGTCCTTACAGTCTCTTCGTCCTCGCGGCCCGGCTCTCTTAAATGAACGTGCATATCGACAAATCCGGGCGCTACTATCTTGCCTTTGGCGTCGATCGCTTCGCCCGATTTTATGCTCAAATTTTTACCGACCTTTTCGATCTTGCCTCCCGATATGATAATGTCGAGGGTATCGTTTATTTTATTGGCCGGGTCTATCACCCTGCCGCCCTTTATCAGGTATTGTCCGTTCATTCCACACCTTTAGCGTAAGCGACCAGGTATAACACGGCCATCCTCACGGCTATGCCGTTGGTGACCTGCTCGAGTATGACCGAATTCTTCCCGTCGGCGACTTCGCTCGACATCTCGACGCCCCTATTTATCGGGCCGGGGTGCATTACAACTATATTTTTTTTGCATTTATTAAGCCGTTCGGCCGTTATCCCGTATTTTTTGAAATATTCGAGTTTCGACGGAAATGCCAGGGCGCCGTCGCGCTCGAATTGCATGCGCAATACGTTTATCGCGTCGGCATCATCGAGCGCTTCGTTTATATCCGTCGTTATCCTTACACCCATCTTCTCGATACCGTCGGGGATCAGCATCTCGGGCGCGCAAACCGTCACCTTCGCGCCGAGCTTCGTAAGCCCCCAGATATTCGAGCGCGCGACGCGCGAATGGGCGATGTCGCCGATTATGCTCACCTTGAGACCGTCGATATGCCCCAGCCTGGATTTGAGGGTGAACATGTCGAGAAGCGCCTGGGTCGGGTGCTCATGCCACCCGTCGCCGGCATTGACCACACGCGCTTTGACGTTCTGCGCGAGTATATTGGGCGCGCCGCTGCAATTGTGGCGCACGACTATTATGTCTATCTTCAGCGCTTCGATATTGCGTCCGGTATCTATGAGAGTTTCGCCTTTGCGCACGCTCGATGTCTCGATCTCTATATTGACGACGTCGGCCGACAGGCGCTTTGCGGCAAGCTCGAACGATGTGCGCGTCCTCGTCGAGGGTTCGTAGAAGAGGTTTACCACCGTCTTGCCGCGTAAGGCGGGCACCTTCTTTATCTGGCGCGTCGTTACCTCTTTAAAACTTCCGGCCGTATATAAAATAAGCTCGATCTCTTCTTTGGAAAGATATTCGAGCCCGAGCATGTCTTTCTTTGTCCAAACCGTTTTCTTTTCCGCCATCCCCCTACCCCAATTCGCAAAGCACGACTTCGTCTTTGCCTTCTGTTTCCGCCAGCTTCACTTCGACCACTTCTTTAAGCGAAGTCGGTACGTTCTTACCCACATAATCCGCCCTTATCGGCAGTTCCCTGTGGCCCCGGTCGACGAGGACCGCCAGCTGTATCTGGGCGGGCCTGCCGAGATCGATCAACGCGTCGAGCGCGCAGCGTATCGTCCTACCCGTATAAAGAACGTCGTCGACGAGGATTATCTTTTTGGTTTCTATGTCGAAATCTATTTCCGTGGCGTGGACTACGGGCTGGGCCGATACTTCGGTAAGGTCGTCCCTGTATAACGTGATATCGAGCGCGCCGAACGGCACTTTGGAGCCTGTGATATTTTCGATTTTGGAGGCAAGCCTTCGGCCAATGTAAGCGCCTCGGTTCTTAATGCCGATCACCGCTATCCCGCCTACATCCTTGACCTTTTCGACTATCTCGTGGGCAATCCTGGAAAGCGCCCTGTCGATATCGTCTTTACCGAGTATCTTTGTCTTCTCCTTAAGCGTCATTTTTCACCCCGAAAATAAAAAGCCCACCTATCCTTTTTCCAAAATAGATAAGTGGGTCTGGTATTCATCTTGCTTCTCCTTTTCCGGACTCTCTGGGCCGGTATTAAAAGGTAAATTTATTGTGCCTAATATATCACACCGCCGGCGTTTTGTCAATGAAATTCGCTTCTTACACTATCACGATGAATTCGCCCTTAGGCGGGCGGGCCTTGAAATGCCCTATGATCGCGGAGACCTTATCGCGCAGGACTTCCTCGAATTTTTTGGTCAATTCCCTGGCAAGGACCACTTCGACGTCGCCGTAAACGGCTAAAATGTCTTCGAGAAGCTTCTCGATCCTGTGCGGCGATTCATACAATACGGCTGTCCTGCCCTCCTCTTGTAATTTCTTAAGCTGGTTCTTCCTCCTGGCGCCTTTATTCGACAAGAACCCCTCGAACGTGAATTTGTCCGTAGGTTTTCCCGATATCGTCAGCGCGGTCACCAGGCCCGATGGCCCGGGGATAGGTATTACCTGTATGCCGTTATCTATGCACATCCTGATAATTCTATATCCTGGATCGGATATGCCGGGCGTGCCGGCGTCGGAGACAAGCGCTACGGATTTACCTTCCTGTAAAACTTTTAAGAGATATTCCGTCTTCTGTATCTTGTTGTATTCGAAATAGCTTGTCGTGGGAACTTTTATCTCGTATCTATCGAGGAGTATCCTGGTGTGGCGGGTATCTTCGGCGGCTATAAGATCGACTGACTTCAATGTGCTGATAGCGCGCAAAGTTATGTCTTCGAGGTTACCTATGGGCGTGGAAACTACGTATAAAGTGCCGTTCATAAGCGTATCCGACCTTGTTTTACTCGACGGTAACAGACTTCGCCAGGTTTCGCGGTTGGTCGATGTCGTATCCGAATTTCTTCGCTACGTAGTAGGCAAGGAGCTGAAGCGGTATTACCACCAAAAGCGGGCTGAATAGCTCGTCTATCTTTGGTATCTCTATGACATAATTGACATTGTGGTGCTGGATCTCTTTATCCCCCTCCGTCACGAGGGCTATGACTATGCCGCTTCTCGCCTTTATCTCCTGGATATTGGAGAGCATCTTATCGTAAGTCTTCGCCTGCGTGGCTATGCAGACGACCCACGGGTTTTCGTCTATCAAAGCTATCGGGCCGTGCTTCATTTCCCCGGCGGGATATCCTTCGGCGCTGATATAGGATATTTCCTTTAATTTCAGCGCGCCCTCGAGCGCGTTCGGATAATTTATGTTGCGGCCGAGATACAGGAAGTAGGATTTATTATGCTTTTCGTAATAGTAGCGTTTGAATTCGCTCGCGTACGCGGCGATATTATTATACGGATCCTTATATTCGCTTATGAGCTCGTTCATGAGCTCCGGCGCTCTTTTAAATTCCGCTATTAATTTTTTCATCTTTGGCGGCGATATGGCCCCGCGCAATTTACCCAGATAAAATGTCAAAAGGTACAATATCGCCAGTTGCGCCGTATAGGCTTTCGTGGAAGCGACCGCTATTTCAGGGCCGGCGTGCGTATAAATGACCCCGTCGGACTCCCGCGCTATCGAGCTTCCGACGGCATTACAGATGCCGAGGGTCACAGCGCCCCGCCTCTTAGCTTCCCTCAGCGCCGCCAGGGAATCGGCTGTTTCGCCGGATTGTGAAATAACGATGAATAACGTATCTTTGTCTACGATAGGATTGCGGTAACGGAATTCGCTCGAGGTGTCTACCCAGCACGGTATCCTTACGTATTCCTCCAGAATGTATTTACCCGTAAGCCCCGCATGATATGCGGTGCCGCACGCTACTATGGCGATCTTTTTAAAGCGTTTAAAGGCCGAGGCTTTTATCGCGAGTTCCTCGAAAGATATTTTGCCGGCGCGGAGCCTCTCGTCGAGCATATTACTGACGATATCGCCCTGCTCGTATATCTCTTTCAGCATAAAATGCTCATAGCCGGATTTCTCGGCCTGCTTTATGTCCCATTTTATTGTAGAACTTTTCTTCGATATGGTGCGGCCGTCGTAATCTTTAATGGTAACGCCCGACCTGGTCAGGACGATGATCTCGTGGTTATCGAGATAGATGACTTCCTTGGTAAAATCGAGGACTGCGGGCACGTCGCTTGCCATGAAATTCTCGCCTTCGCCGAGCCCGACGATAAGCGGTGAGTCGCATCTGGCGCCGACTACCTTATCCGGCTCGAGCGAATGCACCGCCGCTATCGCGTAAGAGCCTTTTAAAAGTTTCACGGTCCTGGAAACGGCCGTTTCGAGATTTCCTTTATAATATTTTTCGATCAAATGGGAGATTATTTCGGTGTCGGTCTCCGACACAAATTTATGTCCCTCTTTCAGGAGGATTTTTTTGAGGTCGAGATAATTTTCGATTATGCCGTTATGGACTACGGCTATTTTACCGGTGCAGTCTAAATGAGGATGTGCATTCGTGTCGCTCGGCACTCCGTGGGTCGCCCATCGCGTGTGCCCTATGCCTATGGTACCTTTCGAGGGATCGTCCTTCAAAACGTCTGCTAATATGCGGAGTTTGCCTTGGCGCTTGACCAGGTTCAGTTTGCGGGATTCGATGATAGCTACGCCTGCGGAATCATATCCCCTGTATTCCAGCCGGCTTAAGCCTTTCAGGAGTACGCCCTGCGCGTTTCTCGTCCCTATATATCCTACTATTCCGCACATATTCTAGCTTCCTATATGCAAAAATGGCGTCCCCATGGGGATTCGAACCCCAGTCGTCAGAATGAAAATCTGATGTCCTAGGCCAGGCTAGACGATGGGGACGCGCTTATTCTATTTCTTCCGTTTTATCGGTTTCTTCTTGCTCTTATCTTCTGTCTTTTTAGGCTCGGGCTTCGCCGCTCTTTTAGGTTCAGCCTTAGCTTCTTTCTTCGGCTCTGCGCTAGCCTCTGCTTTAGGCTCGGTTTTGACAACTTCGCTTTTAGCGAGCTCCGCCGCCTTGATAGCTTCTACCTTTTCGCTTTCATCTTCGGGGACGATTTTTGCTACAGACGCTACTTTGTCACTTGCGTCCAGCCTCATAAGGCGGACACCTTGCGTAGAGCGGCCTGTGCTGCGGATATCCTTTATCGGGCAGCGGACTATCATGCCTTTTTCGGTCATCAGTATGATCTCGTCCTTATCGGAAACGGTCTTAAGCCCTACCGCTTCACCGTTCTTGCCCGTAACTTTGATGTTTATGATACCTTTTCCGCCCCTGGATTGCAACCTATATTCTTTGAAGGAGGTTCTCTTCCCGAACCCTTGCCCCGTCACTGTCAGCACGGTCTGATCGGGTTTTACTATCTCCATGGCTATACATTCGTCTTTTTTGCCCAGAGTTATGCCTTTTACTCCCTTTGCCGCCCTGCCCATATCGCGCACCTGCGATTCTTTGAACCTGATGGCCTTGCCCTCTTTTGTCGCCAGCAGCAGCTCATCGTCACCGCAGCTCATCTCGACCTCGATCAGGGCATCGTCTTTTTCGAGTCCTATACCTATGATGCCTCCTTTTCGGGGATTCGAGTAAGCGGTGAGCGCGGTCTTCTTTATAAGGCCGTTCTTGGTGGCCATTATAAGGAAGCAACTCTCTTTAAATTCCCTCACCGGCACAAACGCGCTGATCTTCTCTCCCGCAGCGAGCGAAAGCATATTCACTATCGCTTTGCCCTTCGAGAGCCTGCCGGCCTCCGGTATCTCGTGCACCTTAAGCCAGCGCACCGTCCCTTTATCCGAGAAGAAGAGCATGTAGTCGTGGGTCGAGGCTATGAAGAGGTGCTCGACGAAATCTTCCTCCTTCATCTCCGCACCCGTCACGCCTTTACCGCCGCGATGTTGTTTCTTGTAGCTGGATACGGGGAGCCTCTTTATGTAGCCGGCATGGCTTATAGTGATGACGACATCCTCTTCGGCTATAAGGTCTTCTATCTCGAGCTCTTCGGCCTCGGGCGCTATCTCCGTCCTTCTGTCGTCGCCGAATTTTTCGGACAGCTCTTTCATCTCTTCTTTTACTATCTCGAGGACCTTTTTCTCGCTGGCAAGAATGGATTTTAAGAACTCTATCTTCTTTATAAGTTCCAGGTACTCTTTCTCTATCTTGTCGCGCTCGAGCCCCGTCAGGCGCTGCAGCTGCATTTCGAGGATCGCCGTCGCCTGCTTTTCCGACAGCTCGAATTTTTTCATGAGCTCTATTTTGGCTACCTGCGGATTTTCCGATTCTTTTATGACCTTTATGATCTTGTCGAGGTTCTTCAGCGCTATTTTCAACCCTTCGAGTATATGCGCCCTGTCCTGGGCCTTCGCGAGTTCGAATTTAGTCCTTCTTATGATTATGACTTTGCGGTGTTTTATGAATTCGTCGAGGATCTCTTTTAAATTCAGGACTTTGGGCCTGCCGCCGACGAGCGCAAGCATGATCACACCGAAAGTTTCCTGCATCTGCGTATGTTTGTACAGCTGGTTCAACACAACGTGGGCATTAACGCCGCGCTTCAGCTCTACGACTATGCGCATCCCGTCCTTATCCGACTCGTCGCGCAGGTCGGAGATGCCTTCTATCTTTTTATCCTGTATAAGGTCGGCTATCGATTTGATAAGGTTCGCTTTGTTAACGAGGTACGGGATCTCTTTGACGATAATGGCTTCTTTGCCGTTCTTCTGTTCTTCGATGAATGCCTTCGCGTTTATCTTTAAACGGCCGCGGCCGGTCGTGTAAGCGCTCTTTATGCCGTCGTAACCGCGGATTATGCCTCCCGTCGGGAAATCCGGCCCTTTTACTTTTTTAAGAAGGTCTTTCGGTTCGCAATCGGGATTATCTATTATAAATATGACCGCTTCGGCTATTTCCCTAAGATTGTGCGGCGGGATATTGGTCGCCATGCCTACGGCTATACCGCTCGACCCGTTGACTAAAAGGTTCGGCAGGCACGCCGGCAGAAGCGCAGGCTCCTGCAGTGACCCGTCGAAGTTCGGTACAAAATCTACCGTGTCCTTGTCTATGTCGAGGAGCATCTGGTCCGTTATATGTTCGAGGCGCGCTTCCGTGTACCTCATGGCGGCCGCCGAGTCCCCGTCTATCGAACCGAAGTTTCCCTGGCCGTCGACGAGCGGGTAACGCAGGGAAAAATCCTGCGCCATACGCACAAGCGTGTCATATACCGCGGTGTCGCCGTGCGGGTGGTATTTACCTAAGACCTCTCCGGTGATCCTCGCGCATTTTTTATACGGTTTGTTGTGCTCGAGGCTCAGCTCCTTCATAGCGTAAAGGATCCTTCTGTGGACAGGCTTCAGCCCGTCGCGTACGTCGGGCAACGCCCGTCCGACGATAACGCTCATCGCGTAATTGATATAGGAATCCTGCATCTCTTCTTCTATGTACCTGGGAAGTATCTTTTCGTTACGTGTATACATTTTCTCTCCTAAGAAATTTGTTCTATATATCCAGCACTTTTACTTCATGCGCGTGCTTCTCTATAAATTCCCTGCGCGGCTCGACCGCCTCGCCCATCAATACCGTAAATATTGCGTCCGCTTCTACCGCGTCTTCGAGCGTTACTTTAAGCATCGTCCTTTTTTCGGGGTCCATAGTCGTTTCCCAGAGCTGGTGCGGGTTCATTTCTCCCAAGCCTTTATATCTCTGTATCGTCATTCCCTCTTTGCCCACATCCATGACAAATTTCAGGATCTCTTTTAAGGTGTGGAAGCTCTCCTGCTCTTTATCGAACTTGATCGTGTACCTGGGCTTCTGCAGATCTTTCTTTGAACTCTTGCCTTCCGCTGTCTCGTAGGGCCCATGATAATCCTCAACGTCCACGCCCAGCTTCTCGATACGCTCCACGATCTTGTCGACTTCGCGCGCTTCGTAAAATTCTATGACCTTTTCTTCGCCTTTTACTGCCTTGGCCAGCTCATCGTCATTATACAAAAACTGGTCTTCGTACTCCACTTTTATCATATAAAGTGGCAGTTTTTTGGTCTTCTTATGCCTAAAACTGAGGTATTTTGAGAAACTCACTCCACGACGCTCGACTGCGCTTGACAGCGATTCAAGCTCGACCAGAGCATCCAAAATAGCCTTCAATTGCTTATCGGTAAACTGGTTCTTGTCTTTCGTGCGGACAAGCGTCAGGCCTTCCGACCCTAATTCCAGCAAGAGATCGTTGAAATTGTCTTCCGTTTGTATATACTCCTCCCTTTTACCGCGTTTGATCTTATAGAGCGGCGGCTGGGCGATGTAAATATGTCCTTTCTCTATCAATGCCGTCATGTGGCGGTATAAAAATGTCAGGATGAGCGTCCTTATGTGCGAGCCGTCGACGTCGGCATCGCACATCATTATGATCTTGCCGTACCTGAGTTTTTCTATGTTAAATTCTTCGCCTATGCCTGTACCTATCGCCGTTATGATGGTGCGTATTTCCTCGTTCGACAATGCCTTATCCAGGCGCGTCTTTTCCACGTTAAGTATTTTGCCTTTCAGCGGCAATATCGCCTGGAAGCGCCTGTCGCGCCCCTGCTTAGCCGAGCCGCCGGCGGAATCGCCTTCTACGAGATACATTTCGCAGAGCGTCGGGTCCGCTTCCTGGCAATCGGCAAGCTTACCTGGGAGCGCCGCGCCTTCGAGCGCGCCTTTGCGGCGCGTGAGCTCTCTTGCTTTGCGCGCGGCCTCGCGGGCGCGCGATGCGAGCACTGCCTTCTCGATGATCTTATTCGCTATGGGCGGGTTCTCTTCGAGGAATCCGCCGAGCGCTTCATTGACTATCGACTCGACGATGCCTTCCACCTCTGAATTGCCGAGCTTCGTCTTCGTCTGCCCTTCGTATTGAGGGTTCGGCACCTTGACGCTTATGACGGCCGTCAGGCCTTCGCGCACGTCGTCGCCGGAAATGCTGCCGTCGGACTCTTTTAAGAGATTCTTACCTTTGCAGTACTGGTTGATCGTCCTGGTGAGCGCGGATTTAAATCCGGTGAGGTGCGTGCCGCCTTCGATCGTATTTATATTATTCGCGAACGTGAATATGTTCTCGCCGTAGCTGTCGTTATACTGCATTGCCACTTCGGCCAATATCTTGTCTTTTTCTTTCGAGAAATATATTACTTTCTTGTGAAGCACCTCTTTATTCTTATTCAGGAATTCCACGAACGACACTATGCCGCCGGAAAATTTGAACTCGACCTCTTTGTCTTTTGCCCTCTCGTCTTTTAAAGTTATCCTTATATCTTTATTCAGGAACGACAGCTCCCTTAAACGGTTCGCCAAAGTATCGAAGCTGTAAACTATCTTCCCTTTGCCGAATATCTCTTCGTCCGCTTTGAATGTTACGCGGGTGCCCGTTTTTTTAGCCTCGCCTATAACTTTCAGCTTTGAGACGGACCTGCCCTTTTCGTATTCCTGGTGGTGGATCTTCCCGTCGCGCCGGATCTCGACCTCGAGCCACTCGGAAAGCGCGTTCACTACGCTCACGCCTACGCCGTGCAGCCCGCCCGCTACCTTATATACCCTGTGGTCGAATTTACCGCCGGCGTGCAGCTTCGTCAGGACCACTTCGACGCCGGGCTTGCCTTCGGTCTTATGTATATCTACGGGTATCCCCCGCCCATCGTCTATTACCGAAACCGAATTATCGGCATGTATTATGATATCGATGTTGGATGCGTACCCTGCCATGCATTCATCTATGGAATTGTCCACGACTTCATAGACTAAATGGTGGAGGCCGCGCTGCGTCGTATCGCCTATATACATAGCGGGCCGTTTACGCACCGCTTCGACGCCTTCGAGCACGGTGATCGTGGTCGCGTCATATTTTTTGACCGCGTCGGCTTTCTGCTTTTCTTTTTCTTCCGACGTATTTTTCTTCTTCTCTTCTTTTGCCATTTCTATTTTATCTCTCCTATCCTGAACCTAAGAGCTTTTACCTGTTTCCCTTTTATTTTACCGCCCAATTTCTCTAAAAGCTCTTTCTTTTTGACGGTCAGTTCGTACAACCACCCCGACCCGTCGACATTTATGGTCATTACGCCCTTTTTTATCGAAACCGGCTTTGTGTGCTTTGCGGCTTTCGCGCCCGCCGCGCCCGCCCACGCGCCGACAACATCTTCTTCGCTTACCCTGCCCGCGCCGCTTAAATTCTTTATTACGTCTTTTACTATATTATCTATCGACTTTTGTTTGGTTCTCTCTTTTCCCATACCCACCGGCATTAAGCGATCTGCATCGGCAGAACTACATATATATATTCGGCGCCTATCCTCACCACTCCCGGTTTGTCGGGATCCGTCACTTCGAATGCGATCGTTTCCTCGTCTATGTTCTTTAAGAGGTCGGTCAGGTAATCCGGGTTGAAACCCACCGCTATGTCTTTACCTTTATATTCGGCGTCTATTTCTACCCGTGCCTCCCCAAGATACGGCGTGCTTTTGGAGATCACTATCTTGTCTTTACCGAGATCCATCTTTATCGCCGCCGAATCCTGGTTCGTGAATAGCGCCGCTCTTTTGACCGCCGACAGGAAGACGTTTTTAGAAACGAGTATCTTGTCTTTGGCTTCTTTCGGTATGACCTGTTCGTAGTTCGGGAACTCGCCTTCTATCAGGCGTGAGACGAGGCGCGTTTTGCCCATATCGAAAAATATCTGGTTGTCACTGAAGAATATCTTGACGTCGCCTTCGTCACCCAGCGATTTATCCAGCTCATTGACCGCTTTAGTCGGCACTATGAATTTCCGCTCGAGTGTTTTTGGAAGCTGTACTTTATCCTCCACCACGGCGAGCCTGCGCCCATCGGTAGCTACGAGCCGTATATACGATGGTTTTATAACGAATAGAACGCCGTTCAGGACATACCTGGATTCGTCATGGCTTATCGCAAATGCCGTCAGCCGCATCATTGTTTTTAGTTTTTTTTGCTGCAGCACCATGGAATCCTTATCTTTAAATTCCGGTAATTGCGGGAACTCTTCTTTCGGCAGGCCCATTATTTTAAATATACTTTTACCGCATTCGATGTTGACAAGGTTGTTCTTTTTTACGGATATCGATATCGGTTCGCTGTCCGGTAATTCTTTTATTATATCGGAGAATTTTTTTGCCGGGATCGTTATAGCTCCGGTGACCTGCGGTTTAACCATTATTTTCGATGTTATTCCTATATCCAGGTCCGTTGTTGTCAGTACTATATTATCTTCCGTGGCTTCCACTAAAATATTAGATAGTATAGGAAGGCTTGATTTTGAGCTTATAGCGGATTGCACTTCTTGTACGCCTTTTAAAAGCACATCTTTTGTTGTATTGAATTTCATCCCCAATAATCCCCTCTCTATTATTACAAAACCTTCTTTAATAAAAAAGTAAAAGCATTAGTAGTGCCTGTTGATAAGTCAGTAACTTTTCAACACATTACACAATAACAACTTAAACAACACTAAAAAATAATGAACCTTAAAAACTTATCAACACAGCCAACAACATATACCCAAAAAACTCAAGCTTTGATACTTTGGATCAATTTATCCACTATCGTTTTTAAACCCGTCTTGCTCTTTAATTCATTCTCGATCTTTTCACAAGCATGGATGACGGTCGTATGGTCCCTGCCGCCGAATTGGTCCCCGATCTCAGGAAGAGAAAAATCGGTCAACTGCCTCGATAGATACATCGCGACCTGGCGGGGATAAGCGATCGCCTTACTTCTCTTCTTCGCCCGCATATCCGAAAGTTTTATGTCGAAATATTCGCTCACTTTTTTTTGGATGAGGTCGATCGTGACCTTCTTCTCACCCTCCGTTATCATGTCCTTTAAAACTTCCCGCGCCAGCTCTACGGAAACATCCTTACCTATAAGTTTGGCGTAGGCGACCACCCTTATAAGCGCACCCTCGAGTTCTCTTATATTCGTTTTCACTTTCTCGGCGAGAAAATAAAAAACGTCCTCGGGCAGCGCTATCGTTTCCTTCTCCGACTTCTTCTTCAGTATCGCCGTGCGCGTCTCGAAGTCGGGCGGCTGGATATCGGTCACGAGCCCCCACTCGAACCTCGAGATGAGGCGCTCTTCGAGGGATTGTATTTCCTTCGGAGGGCGGTCGCTGGTCACCACTATCTGTTTGTGAGCGTCATAAAGAGCGTTGAAAGTATGGAAAAATTCTTCCTGGGTCGATTCTTTCCCGGCTATGAATTGTATATCATCGATCAACAGGATGTCAACATTGCGGTATTTTTCCCTGAATTTCTGCGTCGAGCGGTTCTGTATCGAGCTTATGAGCTGGTTCGTGAATTCTTCGCTCGAGATGTAAAGGACTTTCGCTTTCGGTGATTTATGCAGGGCGCTCTGTCCTATAGCGTGCATCAGGTGAGTCTTACCCAACCCGACGCCGCCGTAAATGAACAAAGGA
The DNA here is from genome assembly GCA_028715345.1 of Candidatus Omnitrophota bacterium. Classification (GTDB taxonomy): domain Bacteria; phylum Omnitrophota; class Gorgyraeia; order 2-01-FULL-45-10; family 2-01-FULL-45-10; genus FEN-1322. The sequence continues at coordinate 32,779 of JAQUSB010000004.1, forward strand.
TTGTATGCTTTCGCCGGGGACTCCGAAACGGCCATCGATGCCGCGTGAGCGAACCTGTTGCTCGGGCCGATGACAAAAGTATCGAAAGTATATTTTGCGCTTAACCCGATCTCCTTGGCCGTGTCCTGCGCCTGCCTGGCAAACGGCCAGAAAGGTTTGGTTTCTTTCTTCTCGCCGTCCGGCCTGGTTTTTTTAACCTCGCCGTCTTCGGATTTTTCACCCAATAAAAAATCTATCCTCAATTCCTTGCCGGCAGCTTTTTTTACGGATGTTGTTATGAGCGGCATGTAGCGGTCGAGCAGCCACGCCTGGAAGAATTTATTCGGCACTTCCAAAAGGATGGCCTCATCGGAAAGAGAAACAAATTTTATAGGGCTGAACCATATGTTATAGGTCTGCTCGTTCGAAAGGTCCTTCTTTATGATCTCCTGGGCCCGGGGCCAGATAGCTATATTTTCAGGTGCCATTAAAAACCTTTAAGTTGCGCAAAAATGTTATCCACAGCCGGATAAGCACGGTTTTAACACAAAATCAGAAGTTATGCACAAGTTGTGCACAACCCATTTAAGCGATGGAACATTATTATAATGAATGGTAAAAAAATTTGCAACACAAAAAATATGTTTTTTGTTGACGGAATTCATTGGTGTGCTATAATTACGATGCCAAAAATATCTAAAATACAGAAAGGGAAAGCGATGAAATACGGACTGACGTGCAAATCAAACCTTAAACGTAAAAGAAAACACGGTTTCAGGAAACGGATGAAAGACCGCTGGGGCCGGGAAGTTTTAAGAAGGCGCAGACAGAAGGGCCGTCACAAGCTTACCGTATGATCTCCGACGAGAGATTCGGCAAAAAAGAGCATCTTTTAAAGTCTAGGGATTTCAGTAAAGTATATAAAAAAGGTCTGCCGGCCAGGGCGGGCGGCGTTATCGTCTATTGTCTTGCGAATGATCTCGGCCGCAATCGGCTTGGATTTTCCATAGGTTCCAGGAATATCAAACGCGCTACCTCCCGCAATCGTATACGAAGGCTCTTCCGGGAAGCGTACCGGAAAAATAAAGGTAAGCTCAAAGCCGGCTTTGATATTGTTATGGTTATCAGGAAAGATCTGCACAAGGAACTGACTTTTGATTCCGCAGAAGGTACTTTTTTAAAACTCGCTCAAGAGACAAAAATAATCCTATGAAAAAAGCGATCCTTTTTCTAATAAATTCCTATCGTAAGTATATATCGCCTATGATGTTACAACATTGCAGATTCTACCCTTCATGCTCACAATATACGGCGGAAGCTGTTGAGAAACATGGTGTTTTGAGAGGCCTGTTAAAAGGAATAAAACGTATCCTTCGATGCCACCCTTTTTCAAAGGGTGGATATGACCCGGTAGTTTAGTATTTATAATATGTCCGACTAAAGGAGATACATGGAAAAAAAACTGATCATTGCCATAGCATTATCGATATTGGTCATCGTTTCATTTCAATACTTCATGCCGAAACCTATCCCGACGGCAGTTGCGCCGGCAACGCAAGAAACGGCGGCGAATAAGCCTATAGAGATAATACCGCCCGTCGAGCCAAAGAACCTTCCCGAAGAGAAGACCACGGAAGCCCTGACCGGCAAATATATACTGACTTTCAGTAATATCGGCGGGTCTATAAAAGAAATAAAACTTTTGGACTATAAAGGCCTCGACTCAAAAGAGCCGCTCACTCTTGTCAATGTGATCGACCCAAAAGAATATATATGCAACATCAGCGATGTAAAGGGCGCTCAAGTGTTGGATTTGGCCGGATACAGCCTAAAAGGCGATGGAGCGGAGATAACATACGTCCTGTTCACAAAAGATTTCGAGATACGGAAAAAATATATTTTACGTAAGTCTAATTATGGCATAGATTTAGAGATATCGATAAAAAATCTGACCAGTTCCCCGAAGGAGTTTGCATACAACATCATAGGCGGAGCAGGACTTACCGAAAGGAACGCCCAGGATAAGAGGCTTATTGAGGCCTCGTCAAATATCGGCGGCAAATTAGCCGGGATCAAAAGGCCCAGGCAAGGCGGCCGCACAACCAATATGGGCATGGTCGGGTGGGAAGCTTTAAAGAATAAGTACTTCTCGGTAATTTTGAAGCCATTTACCCAGACCCAGGGCAACTTCGCTTACGAAGATATGGACGGTAATCTGGTGATAGGGCTGGAGATCGAAAAAACGGTTATACAGCCGGGCGCGACAGTCGGGCATAAATATAGTTTATACGCAGGACCAAGCAATATACCAGACTTGAAACAGTTCGGATATGGCGTCGAGGAATCGGTCAATTACGGTTTCTTCGGCGGGATCAGTAAGCTATTGATCGCCGTGCTAAAAATGTGCTATATGTTGGTCCATAATTGGGGATTATCGATCATCCTGCTATCCGTCCTGCTGAACGTCATACTCTTCCCTCTCACGATGAAGAGCTTCAAGTCAATGCAGAAGATGCAGGAACTGCACCCCCAGATGGAGAAGCTGAAAGTCCAGTACAAGGACCAGCCGCAGAAATTGAACAAAGAGATAATGGAGCTGTACAAGAAATATAACATAAATCCCTTTAGCGGATGCCTTCCGATACTATTGCAAATGCCCATTTTTATAGCTTTGTACCAGGCCCTGATGAAGTCTATCGAATTGAGGAATGCGGGATTTTTATGGATCCGCGACCTTTCGTCGCCGGAAGCTATCCCCATCCCCATTTCATTTCCGATAATAGGTAATACGATAAATATCCTGCCGCTTATCATGGTCGGCACAATGGTCGTCCAGCAAAAGATATCGACGGCATCGGCAGGTTCGGCTATTACTGACGAGCAGAAGCAGCAGCAAAAGATAATGCTCATTATAATGCCGATAATGTTCGGATTTATTTTCTACAATATGCCGTCGGGCCTGGTCCTTTACTGGGTTGTGAATACGATCCTGACCATAGTTGAGCAGGCGTCTCTACTACGCAAAGAAGCATAGGTTTGCTTGACAATCAGTGTTTTATAAGGTATAGTTTAGGCAAGTAGTTTCCGTGGGAACATTTTCACGGGGAACTTTGCAAAATATGGCAAACTTGGATCCTTGGTATGTTACGGGATTTTGTGATGGCGAAGCCGCCTTTACATATAGCAGAGCCCGAGGCTCATTCAACATATATTTCGGCATAAAACAACGAGAAGATAACCAGCAAATCATAGATGATTTGTGGGAATATTTTGGATATGCAGGAGCTGTATATCGGAATAAAGAAAGCGCGTCTACAAAAAATAGCGGTTTCACTAATGCCAGCGCGTATTTTAGAGTAAGCCGTATCGATGAGCTTGCTGTAATTATATCTCATTTCGATAAATATCCTTTGCAAAGCCAAAAGAAATCGGAAGCATATAAAATTTGGCGTGAAATGGTAATACATAAACTGGAAAATTACCGTAATGCCGATTACGATAAGCTTCGGATGCTTGCCGAAAGGTTGTCAAGAGCAAATTTAAAAAGCAGGGCTTTCAAGGTACATTCAAAATAATGGCTAAAGTAATCGCGATCTGCAATCAAAAAGGTGGAGTTGGTAAAACAACCACCGCTATCAATCTCTCCGTATATCTTGCCCTCTCCGGGAAACGGGTTTTACTCATTGACATCGATCCACAAGGCAATGCTACAAGCGGCCTAGGCATAGATAAGCACAATATCAAATCGAGCATCTACGACCTCATTATCGAAGAAATAGACCCACTTGGCGTAACGATTAAGACCGGTATAAACAATCTTTCACTCATCCCCTCTACGATAAGTTTGACGGGAGCTGAGGTTGAACTCGTCGGAATAATGGGCCGCGAATACAGGTTAAAAAAGGCTCTCTCCCCCATTTTGATCGAATACGATTTTATAATAATCGATTGTCCCCCATCTTTGGGGCTTCTGACGGTTAATGCACTTTCCGCTGCAAATTCTGTCCTCATCCCTATCCAGTGTGAATATTACGCACTCGAAGGCTTAAGCCAGCTTGTCAACACCGTAAACCTCGTCCGGGAAAATTTAAATTCTAGCCTGGAGATCGAAGGTGTCCTGCTCACAATGGCGGATTTCAGGACAAATTTAACCAATGAAGTTATCAAAGAAGTCCGCAACTTCTTTAAAGGCAAAGTATATGAAACTATAATCCCGAGAAATATTCGTCTTACAGAAGCTCCGGGTTTCGGTAAGCCGATCGCTCTTTACGATAAAAATTCGATAGGCGCGCAAAGATATCAGGCATTTATGAATGAACTGTTAGGAGTTAAGAAAGAAACTACGCCAGAAGCGGCACAAGAAACCATCAGCGTAGATAATTCTAACGTTAATGTTACCAATGAGTTAAATAAAGTTGAAGAAGGAGAGATTAAGTAATGGAAAAGCGAGCGCTCGGCAAAGGACTTAGTGCATTAATTCCCGCTAAAGAATCAGTGAAAGAGAACGGAGAGTCAGTTTTACAGATAAAGATATCAGATATTAAGACAAACAAATATCAGCCACGCTTAGAGTTTAATAAAGAAAAGCTAGAAGAGCTCATGAGCTCGATAAAAGAGAAAGGCGTGGTTCAGCCGGTCCTTGTCAGAAAAACAGACGATGGATATGAATTGATAGCAGGCGAGCGGCGCTTGCGGGCAGTTACTAATTTAGGCATGGACACGATACCCGCCATATTAAAAGATGTCAAAGATCTCGATATGCTCGAGATATCACTCATCGAAAATATCCAGCGCGAAGAGTTGAACCCGATGGAAGAAGCCGTGGCTTTCCAGAAATTCATAACAGATTTCAATTTTACGCAGGAAAAAATTGCTACAGTACTTGGAAAAGATCGCTCGACTATTGCGAACACGATCAGGCTATTAAGCCTTCCCAAGAAAATACAGGCATATATTTCAAAGAATTCTATTACCGCCGGGCACGCAAAAGCTATTCTATCTCTTCCGACGGAAATTGCCCAGTTAAAGCTTACTGAAATTATCATAAAGAAGGGACTGTCCGTTCGTGAAACGGAAAAAGCCGTTTTACGGAAAAAATCAAGCGTAAACGAAGCCGGGATAAAGAAAGATCCCGATATTGTGGACCTGGAAAATAAACTGCAGCAATTTTTCGGCACACGAGTGAGAATATTCCATTGGAACAAAAGAGGGCGTATCCAGATAGAATACTATTCAGCCGAAGATCTAAACCGCATACTCGATATCTTTTCCGTAAAATCTTAAAGTTTAAATTCCTTGACGAAGTAATATTTAATTATTACAATATTATATTCTATTATAATAGGGGAAAGGGAATATGATACAACAGACATTAGTTCTCATAAAACCGGACGGCCTGAAAAAGTCTCTGACAGGCAATGTATTGACGCGCCTTTCGGAAACGAAGCTCGACATAGTAGCCGCGAAGATAGTGAAAGTTTCCAAGGAGCTTGCGGCGGAGCACTACAGGGAACTCAAAGGCAAGCCGTTCTTCGATGACCTTTTGAAATACCTGATGGGCGAATATCACAAGAAAAAAGTCATGGCGCTCGTGTATTACGGAGAGGATGCCATAGATAAAGTCCGCAAGATTTGCGGGGCGACGAATCCGGAAGAAGCCGACGCCGTATCGATACGGGGCGCTTACGGCAGGATCACTACCAAAGGCGTTTACGAGAACGTCATACACGCTTCGGCAAATATGACGGAAGCCGAGCGCGAGATAAAATTGTGGTTCCAGCCCGACGAGATAATCGAGAAGCCGTATCCTACTAAAACACAGAAAGCCACTCTCGAGAAAAGGGTCTGGGCTTAAACTAAAGGAATGTAAAGTGCTAAGATCGATGACAGGTTTCGGTAAAGGCGAGGCGCGTTTCAAGTCAGGCAAGATAACGGTCGAGATAAAGACCGTTAATCATAAATTTTTCGACGCCACGCTCAAATTGCCGAACGGCATAACGGCTTTCGAGGACAGGATAAAAGAGGTCCTGCAGAAAAAGGTAAAAAGGGGGAAGGTGAACCTGAACCTGACCCACGACGGGGCGCCTCTTAAGAGCGGCAGGATATCGATAAACGAAAAGTGCGCGAAAAATTATCATAAAGAACTCGAAAGCCTTAAGAACTGCCTGGGCCTGAACGAAAATATAAGCATGAAAGACATAATGGCGCTGCCCGGGGTGCTCAGTTTCGATTCGGCGGAATCGTCGCTGGCAAGTTTCTGGCCCAAGATAAAGAAGGCGCTCGACATGGCCATCGACAGGCTCGTTTCCGATAGAGAAAAAGAGGGCGCAGCCCTCTGTAAAGACTTGCTTGCGAGGACGAAGAAGATAGATTCGATGCTGGCGGTGATAAAATCACGCGCCCACCTGAATATAGACGAATACAGAAGGAGGTTTGCCGACAGGGTAAAGGACCTGACCGGCGGCCGCAATATCGATATGGGCAGGCTGGAGATGGAAGTGGCGATCTTCGCGAAGAATTGCGATATCTCGGAAGAGATAACGAGGCTGCAGAACCACCTTTCCAATTTTAATAAGACCATATTATCCGGCGGAGAGGCCGGTAAAAAGATAGATTTCATAGCCCAGGAACTTCACCGCGAAATAAATACCATCGGTTCGAAGGCGAGCGATTTCAAGATATCGAAGAACGTTATAGAGATAAAAGGTGAGATAGAAAAAATACGCGAACAGGCCAAGAATTTAGAATGACAGCTAAATTGTTCGTGATCTCCGCTCCGTCAGGATCCGGCAAGACCACCTTATGCAACAAACTCTTAAAAGATAAATTGGGCCTTGCCCGGTCTGTCTCCATAACGACCAGGCCAGCGCGAAAAGGCGAGCGAGACGGCCTCGACTATCATTTTGTTTCCGAAAAATATTTCAGAGACACGATAAAGAAAAACGGTTTTCTCGAATATGAAGAAAATTTCGGGTCTTTGTACGGCACGCCTAAGAAGTTCATAGCAAGCCGCCTGAAAAAAGGCCTGAGCGTCCTTTTGAGCATCGACGTCAAGGGCGCGATGAAGGTGAGAAAAAAGTACCCCGGGCAGAGTGTACTTATATTCATACTCCCGCCGTCGCTGAATGACCTGAAGAAGAGGCTGCATTCGAGAAGGTCGGAGGATAAGAAGGCGATCTCGACGAGGCTGAAACTGGCCAAGAGGGAAATTGCCTATAAAAATAAATACGATTACACGGTCGTGAACGACCGTCTGGATATTGCGTATAAAAAACTGAAAGGTATCATCCTTTCGGAGATCAACCAAGGAGCCTGAAAAATGCAGAACTTTGATATACAGCAGCTTTTAAATAAAGTCGGGAGTTTGTATAAGCTTGTCAACCTCACTTCTCTGCGCGCGGTGGAGTTGAGCGACGGCGCAGCCAACCTTATGGGCGAAAAAGCCGACCCGAAAACGATAAATACCGCGCTGAGAGAGATCTCCGGCGGCAAGATAGAATACAAAGTGAAGGACAAAAAGAGTGCTTAAAAAGAAAACGGTCATATTGGGCGTTACCGGCAGCATCGCCGCTTACAGGGCATGCGACATCATAGGAGCGCTCAGGCGCGAAGAGATCGACGTCCAGGCCGTATTGACGAAAGAGGCCGCGGAATTCATTACGCCGCTTTCCCTGCAGACTTTGTCGAAGAATAAAGTGATCACGGACATGTTCGCTCTGCCCGAGAAATGGGACCCGGTCCACACCTCGATAGCGGACAAGGCCGGGCTCGTCCTGATAGCGCCTGCCACGGCCAACATTATAGGCAAGCTGGCTAACGGCATATGCGATGACCTGCTGACGTGCGTCGTATTCGCTACGAAGGCGCCGGTCCTGATAGCGCCGGCAATGAACGAAAAGATGTACGAGCATAAGATAGTGCAGGCCAATATAGCCAGGCTTAAAGAGATAGGGTATAAGTTCGTCGGCCCCATAAAAGGCTACCTTGCGTGCGGGCATGTGGCCGAGGGGCACATCGCCGAAACGGCCCGGATAGTAAAAGAGGCCAAAAGATTATTGAAGTGACGACGAAAAGCGCAAAAAAGACCACAGTCCTTGTAGCGGCAGGCCCGACGCGCGAGAAGATAGATCCCGTCAGATTCATTTCGAATTATTCCACGGGAACTTTCGGTTACGAGATCGCTGGCGAGGCGGCCCGGCGCGGGTACAAGACGGTCCTGGTGAGCGGCCCTGTGCATCTTACTGCTCCGTCGGCCATGAAGCTGGTCAGGATCGAGAGCGCTCTCGAGATGAGGCGCGAAGTCAAGAAGCTTGCGGCCCAGGCGGATTGCGTAATAATGGCCGCCGCGGTGTGCGATTGGCGGCCGGGATCGGCCGGGCGGCAGAAGATAAAGCGTAAAAAAGGCGCTACGACGCTCCGGCTGAAAGAGAATCCGGACATACTCAAGGAATTGGGGGAGAATAAAAAAAGTGTTCTTGTGGGATTTGCCCTGGAGACCGAAAATTTAGAAAAGAACGCTTTGGAGAAGCTTAAAAAGAAGAACCTGGACCTGGTAGTTGCCAATAAACTTACAAAAAAGAGCGGACTTTTCGGCGACAGGCTGACGGACGTTTTGATGATAGACAAATATTTTCGGAAAACGATATATCGTCGCAGGACGAAGAGAGAATTGGCCAAGATTATCCTTGACAAGGCCTTAAAATTTAAGATATAGTCAAAATTTCGCTTATGAGAAGAAGAGCTTTCACGATTATAGAATTACTGGTCGTCGTTTTCGTCTTCCTGGCGATGTTCGCGGCCCTGGCGCCGTTCGTGCGCATGGCGAAAATGCGTGCGAACAGGATAAATTGCGCTAACAACTTGCGGCAGATAAGCTTAGGGCTGCATAAATATGCGCGGGACCATCAGAATAAGTTCCCGAAGACTCTGGGGGAATTATATCCCGGTTATATAACAGACGGTGAAATATTCAATTGCCCGTCGATAAAATTCCGCTCGGCCAAAGATACGCCGGATTATATTTATACGCAGGACCTTACGGAGGCTTCACCGGGCAGAGAAGTGATCGTGCTGGATACCGACGGTAACCACAAACGCTCCGGCAGGAATGTATTGAGAGTTGACGGTACGGTGGAGTGGGTTAAGTAAAATTGTTCCATGAATTCGGCGCGGTAGCCAAGCGGTAAGGCAGGAGTCTGCAAAACTCTTATACAGCGGTTCAATTCCGCTCCGCGCCTCCAGTTTTAGTCAGAACGTGGCGGAATTGAAGCCGAATTTCCGCCGAGCGAAGCGAGGAAAAGGCCACTGGCCGGAAGGAAATTCGGCTGGCCTGAAGCGAGGCTCTGACGAGCGGAAGGAATTCCGCTCCGCGCCTCCAGTTTCAGGCGGTAGTTGGACGCGTAGCTCAGTTGGTTAGAGCACTACCTTGACATGGTAGGGGTCACAGGTTCGAGTCCTGTCGCGTCCACCACTAAACGATTTGGGCTTCGGGCCGAAAAATGTAGAATTGTTTTTCGCCCTTCGCCCGCCAGACTTTGACAAAAGCGGCCTAACGGCCAAATCGTTTTAAGGAGAAACCTTTTTAGAAAAAGGTTCCTCCTTAATATTCCTCCTCCAAAAAGAGGAAGAATGCTGATTTTGCGGTGCGGTGTAATGATGCCGGGATGGCGGAATTGGCAGACGCAAGGGACTTAAAATCCCTCGGCCGCAAGGCCACGGGGGTTCGACCCCCCCTCCCGGCACCAATAAAAAAGGCGAAAAGGAAAACCATATGGATCTTGCAGCATTAAGGCATAGCACGGCGCACGTAATGGCGCAGGCGGTAAAAAGCCTGTGGCCCGACGCGAAACTCGGCATAGGCCCGTCGATAGAGGACGGATTCTATTACGATTTTGACAAGGAAGATCCTTTCACGCCCGAGGACCTTGAACTGATCGAGAAGAGGATGTCCGAGATAATACAGAAAAATTATAAGTTCGAAAAGAAAGAAATGAAAAAAGCCGACGCCGTCAAGCTTTTTAAAAAAATGAAAGAAAAGTATAAGGTCGAACTTATCAGCAGGATCCCGGAAGCGACGGTTACCATATATCAGGACGGGGATTTTGTGGACCTCTGCCGCGGGCCGCACATAGAATCGACCGGCCAGATAAAGGCGTTCAAATTATTGTCTATCGCGGGAGCGTATTGGCATGGTATCGAAACAAACCCGATGCTCCAGAGGATATACGGGACGGCTTTCGAAACGCAAAAAGAGCTGCAGAATTATCTGACGCTCATAGAAGAGGCCGGGAAGAGGGACCACAGGATCCTCGGCAAGCAGCTGGAATATTTCAGCTTCAATGAAGAGGTCGGCCCCGGGCTCGTATTGTACCACCCGAAGGGCGCGCGCCTGCGGAGCATAATAGAAGATTACATAAAGAAAGAACATTTAAAAAGAGGCTATGAGCTGGTCCTGGGCCCGCACATAATGAAGAGCGACATCTGGATGGAATCGGGACATTACGATTATTACAAAGAGAACATGTATATGTTCAAGATCGAGGGTCAGGAATACGCGATAAAGCCGATGAATTGCCCGGGCCATATCCTCGTTTACCGGTCCAAAACCCGGAGCTATAAAGAGCTGCCTTTACGGTATTTCGAGCTCGGCACCGTTTACAGGAATGAAAAGTCGGGCGTTCTGCACGGGCTTTTAAGGGTGAGAGGTTTTACGCAGGACGACGCGCACATCTTCTGCCTCCGCGACCAGGTCGAGGACGAGATAATAAAAGTAATAAATTTCGTCATAGATACGCTGAACGTCTTCGGTTTCGAGGATTTCTCCGTCGAGGTATCGACGAGGCCCGAGAAATCGATAGGCAACGACTCTGACTGGGAAGCGGCTGAGCGGGCGCTCATCCAGGCGCTGAAGCGTAAATACCTGAACTACACTATAAACGAAGGTGACGGAGCATTTTACGGGCCGAAGATCGACATCAAATTAAAAGACGCGCTCAAGCGCGAATGGCAATGCGCGACGATCCAGTGCGATTTTGCGCTTCCCGAGAGATTCAACCTTACTTATATCGGCCAGGACGGTAAAGAATACCGCCCGATAATGTTACACAGGGTTATCTTAGGGTCGCTGGAAAGATTTATGGGAGCTTTGATAGAGCATTTCGCGGGAGCGATGCCGTTATGGCTTGCGCCGGTGCAATGTATCATGATCCCAATATCCGATAAGGCGCTCGAATACGCCAAAAAAGTCGAGGCAGCGCTCGTCGAGAAGGGCATAAGGGTTTCGTTCGATTCCAGGAACGAGAGGCTGCAGAAAAAGATACGCGACGCCGAAGTCGAAAAGATCCCGTACATGATAATCGTGGGAGAGAAAGAAGCGGCAGGCGATGTCCTTTCGATAAGATCGAAGGCCCAGGGGGATATGGGCATAATGACAAGCGAAGAATTTATTCAGATGATCAATAAAGAGATAAAAGAGAAAGTGAGGTGATCTAGTATCGCTAAGAAAGACTTGAGGATAAATAACCGGATCAGGGTCAGGGAAGTAAGGGTCGTAGGCGAGGCCGGCGAACAGCTGGGAGTATTGGCTACGCCGGAAGCGTTGAAGAGGGCCGAGGAAGCGGGCCTGGACCTGGTTGAAGTAGCTCCGACGGCTGTGCCGCCTGTTTGCAGGATCATGGATTACTCGAAGTACAAGTACGAACAGGAGAAGAGGGAAAAAGAAGCCCGCAAAAAACAGAAGATAGTCCATCTCAAAGAGATACGCTTAAGCCCTAAGATAGGAGAGCATGACTATCAGTTTAAAGTGCGGAACCTGGAGGATTTCCTGAAGCGGGGCGACAAGGTGAAAGTCACCATGATGTTCAAGGGCAGAGAAATGGCCCACGTCGACCTCGGCAGGAAGATACTCGACAGGTTGGCCAGCGACATTTCCCAGATAGGCGAGATAGAAGAGCCGCCCAGACAGGAAGGCCGGTTTATAAATATGGTGATCAGGGCGAAGTAGGGGCAGGCGCGATAAAAATTAGCTGCAAACTATAAGTTTGAAGCCATGGGAATTATTTTCACTTACAACTTATAGTTTACGACTTGCTTTATATAACAAGGAGACATGCAATGCCAAAACTAAAGACGAACAGAAGCGTTAAGAAGCGGATGAGAATAACGAAATCCGGCAAGATAAAGAGGTTCAAAGCGAATAAGAGCCATCTCTTGACGGGCAGGACGGCAAAGAGGAAACGCCAGTTGTCGAAGGCTGGGTTTGTATCTAAAGGTTTCGAAAGCGCCATCAATAAGCTTCTGCCGTTCGGAGCGTAATACAGGCGAAAATAGACACCACGAGGAGGAAAGACAATGTCAAAAGTAAAACATGCAGTCGCTGCGCATAGGCGCAAAAAGAGGGTAATGAAACTTGCCGAAGGCCAATGGGGCGGCAGGTCGCGTTTCCACAAACGCGCCATGGAATCCGTGGCAAAAGGCATGATGTACGCCACAAGGGACCGCAAAGCGCGCAAACGCGATTTCCGCAGCCTGTGGATCGTCAGGATCAATGCCGCATGCAGGGATAACGATATATCGTATTCGAAGTTCATAAACGGGCTGAGGAAGATAAAAGTCCTGATAGACAGGAAGATCCTCGCGGAGCTCGCCGTCTCGGATAAAAAGGCGTTCACAAAACTCGTCGAAGCCGTAAAGGCGTAGCAGTAAAGAGAGAAAGCCTAATAGATGCGAGAAGAGCTTAAAAAAATAGAGACAGAAGCGCTTGCCGAAATAAATTCGGCCGGCGATAAAACTTCTTTAGAAGCCTTGAGGATAAAATATCTCGGGCGCAAAGGTATAGTAACGGACCTGTTCAAAAAAATGGCGCTCCTTTCGGCCGCCGAAAAACCGGAGGCGGGCGTCCTTATAAACGCTATCAAAAATACCATCACGGCATCTCTCGACGGGAAACTTGGCGCGGCCTCCCAGGCCGAAGAAGCCAAAGACCGCATCGACGTGACATTGCCGGGTGTTGCCGGGGCGCCGGGCAAAATACACCCGATAACGCAGACCGTGAACGAGATATGCTCGGTATTCGTTTCTCTCGGGTTCAAGATAGTAGAAGGGCCGGAGATCGAGACGGAGCATTACAATTTCGAAGCGCTGAATATACCCCTGGAACATCCGTCCAGAGACGCGTTCGATACTTTTTACCTTAAATCCACGGAAAAATATCTCTTAAGAAGCCACACGTCCCCCGTCCAGGCGCGCTTCATGGAAAAGAACAAGCCGCCGTTCTCCATAATCGTCCCGGGCAGGGTTTACAGGCCGGACGCTACGGACGCCTCGCACTCATTCATGTTCCACCAGATCGAGGGGCTTGTCGTCGGGGATTCGATAAAATTTTCCGACTTAAAAGGCGTCCTGGAGATATTCGCCAAACAATTGTTCGGCAAATCTACCAGGATGCGTTTCCGTCCCAGCTTCTTTCCGTTCACGGAGCCGAGCGCCGAAGTGGATATTTCATGCATACTTTGCGGGGGGCAAGGCTCGGGGACAAAAGGGCATTCCAGGTGCAGCCTATGCGGGGGCAAGGGGTGGATCGAGATACTGGGTTCCGGCATGGTGAACCCGAAGGTATTTAAAAACGTCGGTTATGACCCCGAGAAAGTCACGGGATTCGCGTTCGGCATGGGCGTGGAAAGGATCGCGATATTGAAATACGGTATAAGCGACATAAGGCTGTTCTTCGAGAACGACGTAAGGTTCCTGAGGCAATTTTAATATATGCGCATAAGCTATAATTGGTTAAAAGACTACATTAATCTGAATCTCGCTCCGGAAAAACTGGAAGACGTCCTTACCATGTCCGGTCTTACGACGGAGTCTATCCTACACAAGTCGGGAAACGACTGCATACTGGAGATAGAGGTGACCGCCAACAGGCCGGACTGGCTGTCATATATAGGAGTGGCGCGCGAACTTTCCGCGATCACCGGCAATAAACTTAAAGTCCCGGTAGTGCCGAAAATAAAGCCTTCCAAAGAGAAGGCCGGGATAAAGATAAGCATAGAAGAGAAGAACCTCTGCCCGAGATATACGGCCAGGATAATAAAAAATGTAAAGATCGCCGATTCTCCCGATATGCTAAAGAAAAAACTAGATGCCATGAACCTGCGGCCGGTCAATAACGTCGTAGACATTACCAACTTCTGCCTTTTCGAGACGGGCGAGCCTATGCACGCGTTCGACCTCGATAAGATCCAGGGCGGGGAGATCATTGTAAGGAAAGCAAGAAAAGGCGAAAAGATAATAACGATCGACGGTGTCGAGAGGACGCTAGCCGACTCGATGCTTGTGATAGCGGACAAGGTGAAGGCCATAGCGATAGCCGGGGTCATGGGCGGCATAAATACAGAAGTTACCGCAGCGACCAAAAATATACTGCTCGAAGCAGCCTCGTTCGACCAGATATCGGTGAGGAGGACAGCCCGTTCGCTCGGCATTTCCACGGATTCGAGCTATAGGTTCGAGAGAAAAGTCGATATCAATAATATAGAACATTCATCCGACAGGGCGGCAACCCTTATAAAGGATTTAGCCCGCGGCGAGATATGTAATTTTATAGATATAGGAAGAGGCGCTCCGTCAACGAAAGCGATAACGCTCCGCCTCGCAAAACTTGAGGCGACTTTAGGGCTGGAGATACCGTCAGTCGCGGTAAAGAGAATACTGAATTCGCTCGGCCTTACGATAAAAAGATCCTCGAAGAAAGCCATTACCGCCCAACCGCCGCCGTTCAGGTATGACCTGAATAACGAGATCGATATAATAGAAGAGATAGCCCGCATATACGGCTACAATAAGATACCGAACACCATACCCAATATAGTAGAACAGGCCAAAAAGATCCCGCTCGAGGTAGTGATAGAAAAACAGACAAGGACCATACTCACTGGCCTTGGCGCCGACGAGATAATCACTTACAGCCTGCTTGGTAAGAATGCGCTTTCCGGCCTCGGGATAGCGGATAATACGGTGGCGGAGATAAAAAATCCGTTATCGAACGAGCAGGAAATTATGCGGCCTAACCTGGTGCCCGGGATGCTATCCTCCATGTTATGGAATATCAACAGGAAATCGAAAGACCTTAAGCTTTTCGAGATAGGCAGGATATATCTGAAAGGATCCGAAGCGAAATTTTCCGAAAAAAAACATCTTGCGATAGGGATTACAGGGGAAAAGGCAAATTGGGCCGAAGGCGCCCGCCAATGCAATTTCTTCGATCTCAAAGGAATGGCCGAGACATTGCTGGCATCGCTCGGCATCACAAACACAGCGTTTAAATACGCGGCTAATGACATTTATTCGCGCTCATGCTCCGCTTCGGTCGACATAGAAGGCGAGAATATAGGCACCATGGGAGAAGTTTCCCGGAAAATATCGAACAATTTCGACATAAAAGAAACCGTCTATTTTTGCGAGCTGTCGCTTGACGCGATCTTAAAATATGCGGATCTTGAAAAGAGGTTCAGTGAGCTGCCTAAATATCCGTCCGTGCACAGGGACATGTCTTTATTGGTGCCGAAAGACGTCCTGAATTCGGATCTCGCCGCTGCGGTGAAAAATACCGCGGGAGCTATCCTGAAAGAGATAAAACTGATAGACAGGTATGCCGGTAAACAGATCCCCGACGGTAAATTGAGCCTCACCTACAGGCTGGAATACGCGGACCCGTCAAAAACCCTCGAAGAAAAAGACGTAACACTCGTCCATTCGAACATTCTCCGGACTCTGGAAGAAAAATTCGGCGCAAGATTACGGTAACAGGCCGGGCACGATTTGCCTTTTGCGGGAAGTTGTGATATATTTGAATTAGGAAGAAAAATATCCCTGCGGTGCGCGTGCTTGGAGTGAAGAATCTTGAGCCAACACTATATTAAAAGGGGACCTAACTGGGTAAACGCTTAGGCATCTATCCGAGGGTTCCCACCTGATGAAAATCGGGGTCAAGATTACTCAATTTCACACGGCACAGGCGGGGATTTTTATTTTATATGGACCTATTCGAAAAAGAAAAGAAGAAATTAAAGGAGAGCGAGCCGCTGGCGGTTAGGATGCGCCCCGCCTCTCTCGATGATTTTATCGGCCAGGAACATATCCTCGGTAAAGATAAGCTGTTACGCCGGCTGATAGAATCCGACACAATATCCTCGATCATACTTTACGGCCCGCCCGGATGCGGCAAGACCACCCTCGCCCTGATAATAAGCGAAAAGACCAATTCATACTTCGAGAGGATAAACGCCGCCTCCAACAACGTCGCCGACATGCGGCGCATAATCGACCAGGCCCATAAGCGCGAAGCAACAAGCGGAAAACGCACGATACTTTTGGTCGACGAAATACACCGCTTCAATAAAGCCCAGCAGGACGTCCTGATGCCCGATGTCGAAGCCGGCAACCCCATACTTATAGGCACTACGACCCACAACCCGTTCTTTTATGTAAATGCCGCGCTCCTTTCCCGTTCCCAGGTATTTGAGTTCAAGAAATTGGGCGATAATGATGTCATTTCGATAATGAAGAGGGCCCTGTCGGACAAAGAAAAAGGATTGGGTAAGATGCCGATCGACATAGACGACAACGCTATAGCTCATCTGGCAAAAGTCTCGGAAGGCGATGCCAGGCGCGCGCTGCTTGCCCTCGAGGTCGGCAGTCTCACAACCGCCGCGGGCAAGGACAAGAGGATACATTTTACGCTGAAGGTCGCGGAAGAATCTATACAGAAGAAAGCGGTCCTTTACGACAAAAACGAAGACGGCCACTACGACACGATCTCCGCTTTTATAAAGTCGATGAGAGGCTCCGATCCGGACGCGGCGCTCTACTGGCTTGCCAAGATGATCTACGCGGGTGAGGACCCGAGGTTCATAGCGCGCAGGATCGTGATATGCGCGGCCGAGGACGTGGGGCTCGCCGATCCGCAGGCTATCGTTATCGCCAACGCCGCGCTCCAGGTGTCTGAATTTGTCGGAATGCCGGAGGCGCGCATCCCGCTCGCCCAGGCTGCCGTGTATGTCGCGTGCGCGCCAAAGTCGAACGCCGCCTACCTGGGCGTCGAGAGCGCGATAAAAGACGTGGAGGAGGGGAAAGTCCTCGAAGTCCCGGACCATCTGAAGGACGCGAACCTCGATTCCGAAGCGTTCGGCCACGGCAAAGGCTATAAGTATGCCCATGATTTTAAGGACCATTATGTAAAGCAGGAATACAAGCCGTCGGAAAAGATTTATTATATCCCGACGGAGATGGGATACGAAAAAAAGATAAAAGAATGGCTCGAAAAACTGAAAAAGCCTCGATAATCATTTGTTAAATTTTTTTGATTAAAAATGAAAAAGTCAGCACCCCGCCTATTGTATTATTCCCGATCTTAAGGTAAGCTTTTTAATGGTTTCAGGGTTCAGAGCATAAAATGCTTGGCATATATTTTTGCCGGGCATTTTTATTTGTGGGTTGCCTCCGGAAGAGAGGTGATGTTCTGTGTCGGGTATCCGGGTAGGAACTGGCAGGGCGACGCGGTCAAACAGACCATACGGGGTAAATATAACCGTATGGCTTTTTTTATTGTTACTTTTGGCGGGCTCCGTATCAGCCTGCCCGGGGATCGAAACCGGAACCATAAGCCCTGCCTCTAATTTTGCGCCGCTGGCCCGGGCCGCAAAAGACGGATACAAATTCGAAAACGACGCGACATTTCTATATGTGACATTCTGCGCATCCGAAGGGCTTAAGAACAATAAGCCGATTTCCAGTCTGCGCGATGACTTCAAACTGCCTGATGCCGTCAAGACAAAGGTAAAATTCATCGATATACAAGACGGGCTTTATATAGCGCTTGACCGGGAAGGAACATCCCGCCCCAGGATCCTCCACTATTTCCGAAACAAAAAAAGGGCGCACACGGATAACGCCGTACCCATAGAAACACGCTCTTTCGGCATCGTATTCGCCGAAGAGATCAGCCGGGAGCAATACGAGACGATATCGGAAGGAAACGACAGGGGGCATCCCGAGCTCCTGGAAGACGCCGTAAAATATCTTCTTCTGAAAAATGGCGGCGAGACAACGGCCGGAGAATATTCGCGCATCGCTGAAATATCCGTCGAGGCCGCCTACCGCAGCCTGACGTTCTTGGCGGAAATGGGGTTGGTTGTCGTAAATACCGCAGGGCCGGGCGCACACACATACAGATTACGCGATGACCTGGCCTCTAACAGCGCCGAGTCCGGCAATCTCCTGAGGATCCTGAATAAATGCCGCGACGCCGGGTCTTTTAAGGAGGTGGAAGCGATCGCTAAGGATGCCGGATACGTACCGGCAAGCATCGAAAACATAACGGAGACGGCACGGGCCTTATTTTCCCACGAAGACAGGTGCGCCGAAGAGCTGGCAAAGCAGATCGCTTGCGCAAGAGAAGAGATCGATATCGCCGCCCATAGGCTGGGGCCGGCAGCCGTGCTGGAAGCCTTAAAAGACCGCCGCGCCGGAGTCAGGCTGAGGATATTATTGGGTAAGGACATGAAGAAAGACGGTATTTGCGCGGACCTCGAAAAATACGGCGCGGATATAAAATATGTCCGGGACAAGGATCTTGCGTCCGATAATTTTATAATAATCGACAGAAAAACCGTAGCTTTGGGCAGTTACAGCTGGACGGAGCCAGGCAGTGAGCGAGCCGAAGAGAACCTTATCTTTTTAAGAGACAGGAACACCTTCGGCGCGGAATTCGATCGCCGTTGGGACGGAGGGGGCCAGGTGCCGGCGCACGGCCGCTCTCCGCCCGGCGATATAAGGGTTTATTTTTCCGGGGCGCGGCAATGCGAAGACGCGATCATAGAAGCGATAAAAAATGCGAAGAAAGATAAAATAATAAACCCCGGGGAAAAACAGCGTATACGCGCCGCGCTGCACAGCTTTACGAACAAAGATATAGCCGGAGAATTATTTGATGCGAAGGAGACAGGCATAGACGTGCAGATATTCCTCGATAAAGGCCAGAAGAGATCCGGGATAATAGAAAGCTACATTAAGGCGCTGGAAATGAAAGCAAGAAATAGAGAAAAGAAGACAGGCCTTGTGAATTGCCGGCGCGGCAGGATGGAGATAACGTACGATCACTTAAGCGGACGGATGGCGCGCAACCGGTTCGCCATAATAAACGATGTGACGCTTGCGGGCAGTTATGACTGGATGCGCGGTGGTAAAAAAGATAAGCATGAAGACCTTGTGTTGATCCCGGGCGCCATGAGAGAGTACGAAAAGAAGTTCGACGCGTTATGGCGAAGCTCATATGATTCTGTCATAATAGATAAAGGCGCCGTACCTCTTTATATGCCGCGGCCGCCGCCTGCGGAAAATTTTACCGACGAAGTTTATCATCTTTTTGAAGCGACGAGAAACATAAGGACGATGAGGGTCTTCGACGATCCGGACCGGTTGTACAAAAAGTCTGCCAAGTTCGAGGGCAGATGGTTTGCCGACAGGGCCTATCTAAAAAGCCAGCATGATGCGATCAGGAACCTGAACCTTAAGGACAGAGACGGCGTCATATATGACTACGCGCTGTTCCGCGGCCAGGTCGAGATAAAGAAGGGCACGGTCGTAGCCGGCGGCGGCATAAATGGCGGCAGCGGATATCAGCTCTTTGCGTGTGAAAACGACATCAAAGATCCGGATAAAATAGAATTCCTTCGGAAGACCATAGAAGAATGGACCGGCAAGCGGTGGAAACCGCGCGGTAAAGACACGTGGTGGAAACGATGCTTGTCCTTTCTTTTCCGATAAGCTATAATAAAAATCACCATGAGAATGAACAAAAAATGTATAGCTATGTTATCGGGCGGGCTGGACAGTATCCTTGCCGTGAAATTGATGCAGGAGCAGGGTATCGAGGTCCTGGCCGTCAATTTTTCCATAGATTTTTGCGCGTGTATAACGCAAAACGGCGAGAATGTAGCCACTAAAGCCGCTAAAATGCTGGGTGTGCCGGTCAAAGTAGTCGATATCACCGAAGAATACCTCGAGGTGCTGAAAAACCCCCGCCACGGTTACGGCGCGAATATAAACCCGTGCATAGACTGCAAGATCTTCATGCTGAAAAAAGCGAAAGATATGATGGCCGGATGCGGCGCGTCATTCATCGTGACAGGCGAAGTCCTGGGCGAGCGGCCGATGTCGCAGAGGCTCGATGCGCTTAATATCATCACCCGCGATTCGGGGTTAAAAGGCTTTTTGCTCAGGCCTCTTTCGGCGAAACTGCTCGAAGAGACCGTCCCTGAGAAAGAAGGCATTGTCGACAGGAGTAAACTTCTCGATATCTCGGGCCGGTCGCGCAAACCGCAATTTGCCTTAGCCGCAAAGTACGGCATAAAAGAATACCCGAATCCCGCGGGCGGATGCCTCCTGACGGACCCGGGATTTACTAACAGGGTCAAAGACCTGATAAAGAATGACGCACTGGCCGTAGACGACCTGAAGCTTCTGACGGTCGGCAGGCATTTTCGTCTCTCGCCTGAAGCGAAACTTGCCGTCGGGCGGGATCAGGACGAGAATGAAGAACTGCAGAAGCTCGCGAAGAAAGATGACCTCATATTTAAACTGAAAGACCGGCAGGGGCCGATATCGGTTTTGCGCGGTTCGTATGATGAAAATATCATTATGTTGGCCGCGAGCGTCGCGATGTACCATACGAAATTCAGGAATGAACCGTCTTTAACGGTCGATTACTGGAATGGCGGATCGTCCGACAAGAGAACCATATCGGTGAAACCTGCCACTCCAGGTGAGGTCGAGAAACTGAGGCTATGAACGGAATAAAAGACCGTAATCTGTATCTTGTATTAAGCGAAGAATGCGGCAGGGGGAGGCCTGCGACTGAGATCGCCGGGTTGGCCGTCTCCGGCGGGATCGATATGCTGCAGATGCGCGAAAAAAATAAATCCGGCCCGGAACTTAAAAAATTGGGCCGCGAACTTTTTAAGATCTGCTCAAAAAGCGGGGTCAAATTTATAGTTAACGATGACCCTGTCCTTGCGAAAGAACTTAAAGCCGACGGCGTTCACTTAGGACAGGAAGACCTGAAAAAATACAGCCTGGAGGCTGCGCGCAGTCTGATCGGGCCCGATAAGATAATAGGCGTTTCCACGCATTCGCTCGAACAATTTAACGCGGCGAATGACAGCGATGCCGATTACATAGCTTTCGGCCCCATATTCCCGACGAAGACAAAGGATTATTTTATCGGCACTGAAAATATCGGGGCGGTTTTAATGGGAGCTAAAAAACCCGTCGTATTTATAGGCGGTATAAAACTTGCTAATATCGACGGTATTTTACAGAAAGGCGCGAGGAACATAGCGCTGATAAGGGCAATAACGGAAGCCGATGATATAGCCGCCGCCGCCGCAAATTTTAAATCCAGGCTTACGGGGGTAAATTAAATATGAATGTGAAAATTAACGGCAGGCAAGAGACCGTGGATAAAGATACGACTATAGCCAAGCTTATTTCCGATAAAGGATTTACGCCCGAGCACATAGTGGTAGAATATAATCTTAAGATCGTGCCTAAAGATGAATGGGGTAAGATATATATCGGCGAAGACGACAGGATCGAGATAGTAAGTTTTGTGGGAGGAGGATAAAGTGGACGATATTCTGAGGATGGGCGGACGCGATATCGAAAACCGCTTATTTATAGGTACAGGTAAATTTTCCGGTTATAAAGTGATGAAGGAAGCGCTTGAGGCGAGCGGCGCCGACGTTGTTACGGTGGCCCTGCGAAGGGTCGACAGCGGGTCCGATACCGAGGATATCCTGAAATATATACCTGAAAAGTGTATCCTCGTCCCGAATACTTCCGGCGCGAGGGACGCGGAAGAGGCGGTGAGAATAGCCAGGCTTGCCAAGGCAGCCGGTTGCGGTAACTGGGTGAAGATCGAGATCATCAGGGACAATAAATATCTTTTACCGGACAATCTCGAGACCGTAAAAGCGACAGAGATCCTCGCGAAAGAAGATTTCATAATACTTCCGTATATGAGCCCGGACCTTTCTATGGCGCGGAGGCTTGTCGACGCCGGCGCTGCGGCAATTATGCCGCTGGGCTCTCCTATAGGTTCGAATCGCGGCATAAAGACCAAAGAACTCGTCGAGATATTGATAAACGAGATAAAACTGCCCATAATAGTCGATGCCGGGCTGGGCGTGCCTTCAAGCGCATGCGAGTGTATGGAGATGGGGTGTGCGGCTGTCCTGGTGAATACGGCTATCGCCATAGCGGAAGACCCGGTAGACATGGCAAAGGCTTTCAGCGCGGCGGTCCGTGCGGGAAGGCTCGCGCACCTTGCCGGCGTTCCCCGGAGCACGAGCGACGGCAGGCCGTCGTCGCCGCTCACAGGGTTTTTGAGAGACAGATGAGTTTCTACGAAGCGCTATCCAGGTATAAGGGTATCACAGGCGCTTTCGGCGCGATGTCCGCGGATAGCGTCGGGAAAGCATTATTCGCCAGCGTGCCGTGCGCCGACGACCTCGCGGCTTTGTTGTCGAGCGCCGCATCTTCCCGCCTTGAAGAGATGGCCGCAAGATCCCACGAGATCACCCTGCGCCATTTCGGCAGGACGATCCAGCTTTACACACCGCTTTATTTATCCAACTATTGCGAAAATAGATGCGCGTATTGCGGTTTCAATTCCGCCAATAAGATCCCAAGAAAAAAACTTACCCTCGAGGAAGTAGAAAAGGAAGCCCGATTCATAGGCGCGACGGGCCTGAAACATATACTGGTGCTTACGGGAGAATCGCGGGCTATGAGCCCGCTCTCTTATATAAAAGAAAGCATCTCGATATTAAAGAAATATTTCAGTTCCGTTTCGGTCGAGATATACGCGCTCAATGAAACCGAATATAGAGAACTCATTTCGGCGGGCGTGGACGGACTGACCATATACCAGGAGACATACGACGAAGAAGTTTACGATAAAGTTCATCCTGCGGGGCCGAAGCGCGATTACAGGTTCAGGCTCGATGCCCCGGCAAGAGGCGCCGCCGCCGGGATGAGGAACGTCAATATCGGTACGCTGCTCGGTCTCAATGACTGGAGGGCCGAAGCATTCTGGCTCGGCCTCCACGCGAAATATCTGCAGGACCGGTTTCCCGACGTAGACATAGGCGTGTCCCTGCCGAGACTGAAGCCCCATGCCGGCGCTTTCACGCCCGCCTGCGAAGTCGGTGACAAGGCCCTGGCGCAGGTCATAATGGCCTTACGGATATTTTTACCGAGAGCGGGCATATCGCTTTCGACGCGCGAAGCCCCAAAATTACGCGAAAACCTTATTCCGCTCGGGATAACGCGGATGTCGGCGGGCTCTTCCACTTATGTCGGCGGCCGTACCGCCTCTATAAAAAGCGCAGGTGAAGAGCCGCAGTTCGAGATATCGGACAAGAGGGACGTGGCAGAAATGATGGCAGTCCTGGAGAAGCGGGGATATCAGCCGGTATTAAAGGATTGGTTTTAACGATGAACGAATTTCATAAAAACCTTGTAAAAAAGCTGGGCGATGAAAATTTAAAGAAGATCCAGAGCGTCCGGATAGGGCTTGCCGGCTTGGGCGGGTTGGGCTCTAATTGCGCGCTCAATCTGGCCAGGGTAGGATTTAAACGCTTTACGCTGGTAGATTTCGATGTGATAGACCATTCGAACCTCGACAGGCAATTCTACTTTTCCGACCAGGTCGGCCATGATAAAACATCGGCGCTGGAAACAAACTTGCGCAGGATAAATCCGGATATAGACATCCGGGCCGTAAAAACGAAGATCGATAAAATGAACGCGGAAGAGATATTCAAGGATTGCCCGATAGTTGCCGAGTGTTTTGACAGGGCGGATAGCAAGAGCATGCTCGTCGGCGAACTCTTAAGACTGGGCAAATTCATCGTTTCTGTATCCGGTGTCGGGGGCATAGGTTCAAGTGACGATATAAAGATAAGCCGCATAAAAGATAACTTCGTCCTGATAGGCGACCAGAAGAGCGACGTCTCTTCGAAACCCGCTTTGTCACCCAAGGTGAATATAGCCGCCGCGAAGCAGGCCGACGCTATACTCGAATACGTGCTGGGAAGATAAAAATTTTTATTGCCATTGTAAACCAAATATAATAATATAGTTTACAATGACCTCCAGTGAAAGAGTAAAAAAACTCCTGAGGCTCCCGTTTGCCGAACTTGTCCGCATCGCGGACCATACGCGCGCCGAAAATTCGGGTTCCAAGCTCGATATCTGCACCATATTGAACGCTAAGTCGGGTTCCTGCTCCGAAGACTGCAAATTCTGCGCCCAATCCTGCCGCCACGCGACAGGGATCGAAACATATCCGCTAAGACCGAATCACGAAATATTCGCGGCTGCCGTTGCCGCGAAGAAGAACGGCGCCGGACGATTCGGCATAGTTACGAGCGGGAATGTCCTGACCGGGGCTGAATTACATAGGCTCGCCGATTGCATATCCGATATCAAAAGTAAAATAGGCATAAAAGTTTGCGCTTCGCTCGGAAAACTCGGCTCGGAAGATCTGAAAGCGCTGAAGCGCGCCGGACTAAGCCGCTACCACCACAATATCGAAACATCCCCGCGTTATTTTAAAAAGATCGTTACCACTCACACATTCGGCGAACGGCTTGAAACTATCAGTGCGGCGCAGTCTGCCGGGCTTGAAGTCTGCTCGGGCGGCATCATTGGAATGGGAGAGGGTTGGCAGGACAGGATAGAGATGGCCGTTGTTTTAAAAGATTTGGGAGTGGATTCGGTCCCGGTAAATATACTTGTTCCCGTAGACGGGACACCGCTCGCCGGATCAAATAAAATTTCCTGCACCGACGCTATCAGGGCTATCGCGATATTCAGGATAATATTGAAAGATAAAACGGTAAAAATTGCCGCGGGCCGCGAATCCGTATTGAAAGATTTCCAGGCATCCGCGTTCATGGCAGGCGCTAACGGAATGCTTATCGGCGGATACCTGACCGTGCGAGGGCGTGAAGTTGCCCAAGACCTTAAATTGATCGATGAAATAAAGGCTTTATGGAAACGATAAAGGAATTTTTAGAAGCCAGGGACAGGGAAGGTTTATTGAGGAAGCTTAAGCCCGCTTCGTCGAGAAAAGCCGGTATTATACGCTTCGGCGCGAAAGAATATATCGACCTCTCTTCGAACGATTACCTGGGCCTGTCCGGCCACCCCAAATCGATAAAAGCCGCGAAAGAGGCCGCCGAAATTTACGGGGTAGGCGCGTCCGCATCGCGTCTTTTGAGCGGCGACCTCGAGATCTATCATCGGCTGGAAGAAAAGACGGCGGAATTTAAAGGAAAAGAGAAGGCCCTCATATTCAATTCGGGTTACCAGGCCAACGTCGGCATATTGAGCGCTTTATACGGCGAGGGCGACGTGATATTTTCCGATAAACTTAACCACGCCAGCATCGTAGACGGGCTGATGCTCTCCGGAGTAAAATTTTTCCGGTTTAAACATAACGATACGGAACACCTGAATTCGCTTTTAAAAAAAGAGAGAGCGAAATTCAAGAAAGCGCTGATAATTACCGAGACGATCTTCAGTATGGACGGCGACAGGCCGGATCTTAAGGAGCTTGTTGCCTTAAAAGAGAAGTTCGATTGCGCCATTATGGTCGATGAAGCGCACGCGACGGGAATATTCGGTAAAAACGGTTCCGGCGTTGTCGAAGAAGAGGGGCTGACGGACAAGATCGACTTTATAATGGGGACATTCGGCAAGGCCCTGGGCAGTTTCGGGGCGTATCTTGCCGCATCAAGCGACGTTATAGATTATATGGTGAATAAATGCAGGAGTTTTATCTATTCCACGGCGCTTCCGCCTGTCACTATTGCCTGCAATCTCGCGGCTATCGATCTTATTAAGGAAGAGCCTTACAGAAGGCGGGAACTTTTAGAGGCGTCGGATCATTTTCGCAATGCGTTAAAGGAAAAAGGTTTTGATGTAAAAGGGTCGAGCCAGATCGTCCCCGTTATCGTCGGTGATAATCATGCCGCCCTTAAAATGGCAGAGGCCTTGCAGGCGAGAGGCTATTGGGTTTTACCGATAAGGCCGCCGACAGTCCCTAAGGGCGAAGCCCGCCTCAGGTTTTCATTGAGCTTCGATCATAAAGCCCATTTTTTAGAAAGGCTCGTCGATGATATCTCGAAGATCAAAATTTAAATTACTCGACAGAGGTTTTAAAGACACCATCTTACTTATTCCGGGATGGGCGGCAGACCACAGGATATTCGATACGCTCGAACTCGATTTTAATTACCTGATACCGGATCCGGTTTCTTTGTATGATTTTGAAGACTCGCTTACCGCGAGCCTAAAAAAAGATGCGTTGCGTAAAATATCTATCCTCGGCTGGTCTCTGGGCGGATATTTGGCCGCAGGTTTCGCATTAAACCATCCGGAATATGTAAATGACATTACTCTGATAGGGATGCGCGAAAAATATGACGCAAACGGCCTGGAAAAAATAAAAAGCTATATAAAAAATAATAAAAAGGCATATTTATATAAATTTTATAATGAATGCTTCTCGGCGGAAACGGAAGAAAACAGGTATCTGTCCCTATTTAAAAGGGGGTTGATGAGGGATTATCTGGAAAAAGCGAACGTCGATGAGCTTTTGGAAGGCCTCGACTATTTGGGCAGGGCAAAACTCGATCCCGCCGGCCTGGAAAATGCCAAAATAAAGTTTATCCACGGCGAACATGACAAGATAGCGCCTGTCCGGGGCATCGATGGGCTGAAAAAAGTCTTCCAGTCCGCGGAATTCATTATTATGAAGGGCGCGGGGCACATGCCGTTCTTAAGAAGCGATTTTAAGGATATCTTTTATGGAAAATATGATAGATAAAGCCGTCATTTGCAAAAATTTTTCGGATAGCGCCCGATCTTACGATGATAATAACGGCATCCAGAATGAGGCCGGCCGGATGCTTGTTAAAAGATTGCCGACGGGTAATATCGATACAATACTTGAAATAGGATGCGGCACGGGAAATTACACGCGTCTTCTGAGAGAGGCGTTCAAAGAGAGCAAAATAAAGGCGATAGACATATCGGACGAGATGATCCGCGTCGCAAAACAAAAGTCGGCAGGTAAAAATACAGATTTTATCGCGGCCGACATAGAAACAGCGGTTTTCGACGAAAAATTCGACCTTATTACATCAAACGCGGCCTTCCATTGGTTACCCGGCTTCGAAAAGACGATCGGGAAGCTGCAAGAGATGCTCACAGACGGCGGGACGATGGCCTTTTCCGCGTTCGGCCCTATGACGTTTTTCGAATTGAAGAAGTCTCTAAATTCTGTGGCCGATAAAGACGTACCGATGACGTCCGATCTTTTTCACAGCAAAGAGAAGACGGAGCTTATTTTGAAAAAGTACTTTAAAACCGTCAGGATAACAGAGCGCCTGGCCGGGGAGACGTACAATTCCCTGTCGGAATTATTGAAAAAGATAAAAAATTCCGGCACACGCGGGCGGGGAGCGGGTTTCAATAAGATGTGGAGCCCCGACCTTTTAGCCAAAATAGAGAATAGATACCGGGAACGTTTCGGCGCTATCGAAGCGACGTACCAGATATTCTTTTGCGAGGCGTCATGAGAAATGCGATATTTGTAGCAGGCACGGATACGGGGGTAGGCAAGACGGTGGTGACGGGGCTCGTCGCAAAATATCTGGCCGGGGAAGGTTATAAGGTAGCGACACAGAAATGGGTCGAGACCGGCGTTACAAAAAGTAAGGCAGTATTTGCTTTTAAATTGCCGGCGTCACCCCATCTGGCTGCAAAAAGCGAAGGGAAGACGATAAATATAGCGAAGATAAAAAACGATCTCAAAAAACTTTCGCGTAAAGCAGACATCGTAGTTATAGAAGGTACCGGCGGACTCATGGTGCCGCTAACGGAGAAAATACTCCTGATAGACGTGGTCAAAAAGCTTAAGATCCCAGTCCTGCTCGTCTGCGCCAACAGGCTGGGCGCGATAAACCACGCGCTGCTCAGCCTGGAAGCGTTAAAGGCAAGGAAGATGAAAGTTCTCGGCGTGGTCTTCAATCATATTTCCAAAAAAGAGAATAGATCGATCCTAAAAGATAATCCCGGGATCGTGAAAAAATTCGCAAAGAAAGT
The DNA here is from genome assembly GCA_028715345.1 of Candidatus Omnitrophota bacterium. Lineage (GTDB taxonomy): Bacteria > Omnitrophota > Gorgyraeia > 2-01-FULL-45-10 > 2-01-FULL-45-10 > FEN-1322. Next base: position 60,991 of record JAQUSB010000004.1, read on the forward strand.
GCCTGTATGGATAAATGGCTGGAAAAAGACCTAAAGTATAACTGGCATCCTTATACGCAGATGAAGGATTGCGGGAATTTCCCGCCCATCATGATAGAAAAAGCGAAAGGGATAAAGCTTTACGATAACAAAGACAATTTTTATTACGACACTATTTCGAGCTGGTGGTGCAATGTCCACGGCCACAACCATCCGAAGATAACCGCCGCGATAACGAAGCAGCTTAAAATGCTCGATCATGTCCTGTTCGCGGGATTTACTCATAAAAACGCCATAACTCTTGCCGAAAGACTTGTTTCCATAGCGCCGAAAGATCTTACGCGCGTCTTCTTTTCCGATAACGGCTCGACTGCCGCCGAAACGGCCCTTAAAATTTCATTTCAGTATTGGCATAATACGGGAAGGACAGGGAAAACGAAATTTTTGTCGCTCGACGCCGGATATCACGGCGACACCGTCGGCGCAATGTCCGTCGGGGGATTGAATTTATTCAATAAAATATTCTCTCCGCTCTTTTTTAGAACGTACAAGGCGCCGTCGCCTTATTGTTATCGATGTCCTATGGGCAAAAAGAGGGCAAATTGCGCTCTCGAATGCGTAAAGCCGATGGAAAATATCCTGAAGGAGCATTCAAATGAAATATCGGCTGTCATTTTAGAGCCGCTTGTGATGGCGGCCGGCGGGATGATCATATATCCGAAAGAATATCTGGCTAAAGCCGCAAAACTCGCTAAAAAATATGACGTTCATCTTATATTGGATGAAGTCGCGACCGGTTTCGGCCGGACCGGCAGGATGTTCGCGTGTGAACATGCAGGCGTAACGCCTGACTTCATGTGCCTTTCTAAAGGTATCACATCAGGGACGCTGCCTCTGGGCGTAACGATGACCACGGAAAAGATATACAAAGCGTTTTATGCCGACCATAAAGAAAAGAAGACGTTCTATCACGGGCATACATATACCGCGAACCCCATAGTTTGCGCAGCGGCCCTGGCGAGCCTCGATATATTCGAAGAAGAGAAGACATTAAACAAGGTGAAAAAAATGTCAAAGCTATTACGCGCCGGATTGGAGCGATTCCGCGATCTGGCTATAGTCGGCGATGTGCGATCGATCGGTATGATCGGGGCGATCGAACTGGTCAAAGACAAGAAGGCGAAGGAGCCATTCAGTTTCGAAGAGAGGGTGGGGTTCAAGATATATAAGGAAGGCTTAAAAAAGAACCTCATCCTGCGGCCTTTGGGCAATATCGTCTACTTATTCTTGCCTTTATCCGTCGGGAAAAAAGAACTGCAATATATTTTGTCCAACACCTACCAAATAATCGCATCCGTGAAAAAATAAAAAAAGAATTGACAAAATCCTGCAATATTGTATAATCACTACTAAGTTAATCATATTTATTGGGTTTAAAAATCCGGAGATTTTATGGCCAAAATATTTTCTGATATAACGAAAACCGTAGGCAATACACCTTTAGTTAAGATCAATAAACTTACACAAGGGTTGGATGCATCGGTTTTAGCTAAATTGGAATTTTTCAATCCTTTATCCAGCGTCAAAGACAGGATAGGCGTAGCGATGATAGAGGATGCCGAAAAGAAAGGCCTTTTAAAAAAAGGCTCCGTTATCATTGAACCGACCTCCGGTAATACAGGTATAGCGCTCGCGTTCGTTTGCGCCGCCAAAGGATATAAGCTTATACTGACAATGCCCGAGACGATGAGCGTGGAGCGCAGACAGCTGGTCAGGATCCTTGGCGCCGATATTGTCCTGACGGACGGCGCTAAAGGCATGAAAGGGGCTGTTGAAAAAGCGGAAGAACTTGTGAAAAAGACCAAAGATTCTTTTATGCCGCAGCAATTCAATAACCCAGCCAATCCGGAGATACATCGCAGGACGACGGCGGAAGAGATATGGAATGGCACGGACGGTTCCGTGGATATATTTATCGCCGGCATAGGGACCGGCGGCACGATAACCGGCGTGGGGAAAGCTTTGAAAGCGAAAAAGCCGTCCATAAAGATCATCGGGCTGGAGCCTAAAGAGTCGCCGGTTTTATCCGGAGGCAGGCCGGGCTCGCACAAGATACAGGGCATAGGCGCAGGTTTCGTCCCGGAAGTCTTTGACAGCAAGGCGGTAGACGAGATATTGACCGTCGACGCGGAAGATTCGGGCAGGACCGCCAGGCGTCTCGCGGCGGAAGAAGGTATATTTGCCGGTATTTCGAGCGGGGCGGCGATGTGGGCTGCGCTCGAGGTCGCCAGGCGCAAAGAGTCCGCCGGTAAAACGATAGTGGTTTTATTGCCCGACACAGGCGAAAGATATCTGTCCACCTGGCTATATCAGGACTTTTTAAAATGAAGATAACATACAAAGGTGATTACGCGTTAAAAGCACTTTTCCAGCTGGCGCTTCGTTATGACGAAGGCGAGACGGAGGTAATGTCTATAAACGATATCGCGAAATTCGGCGACATGCCCGTCAATTTCCTGGAACAGATACTTCTTTTATTACGCAGAGGCGGTTTCGTCAAATCGAGGAGAGGCGTCAACGGCGGTTTTATCCTGGACCGTAACCCGAAGGATATCACCGTCGGAGAAGTTGTCAGGTTCATAGAAGGGCCGATCGAGCCGATATCATGCATAAAGGAAGAATGCTATAAAGGATGTAAAGACATCACGAGCTGTATCTTCCGTGATGTGTGGAAAGAGGTCCGCGACGCCATTTCGTCGGTCGTAGATACGCTGACATTCGAAGATCTGGTCTTGAAATATAAAGAAAAAGAACTTTCTCTGGAACCCGCGGGCGATTATACCATTTAAATAAGCCGCTTGCTATAAAAACGAAAGGAATATCCCATACATGCCAAAGACAATAAAAGAGATAAACGAAAAGATAAGGTCGGGCGCCGTGGTCGTCGTCACAGCGGAAGAGGTGATCGATCTCGTCGGGAAGAAAGGCCTGAAAGAGGCCGCCAGGCACGTCGACGTGGTCACGACAGGGACATTCGGCCCCATGTGCTCATCGGGCGCGTTCCTTAACCTCGGACATACCAAACCGAAGATAAAGATAGGCGGCGGCGTCGCTAAGCTTAATAACGTACCGGCATATACAGGATTTGCCGCAGTCGATATATATATCGGCGCGACGGCAATGCCCGATGACGATCCGAGGAATAAAGTTTACCCCGGAGAATTCAGGTATGGGGGCGGACACGTTATAGAAGAGCTCGTCGCAGGCAAAGACGTGGTATTGGAGGCGACAGCTTACGGGACCGACTGCTATCCGAGAAAGCATATAAAGACGTACCTAAATATTAAAGACATAAACGAAGCCGTTTTGTTAAACCCGAGGAATTGCTACCAGAACTACAACGTCGCGGTAAATTTATCGAGCGATAAGACCATCTATACTTATATGGGCGCTTTGAAACCGAAAATAGGCAACGCGAACTATTGTTCGGCGGGCCAATTGTCGCCGCTTTTAAAAGACCCCGATTATAAGACGATAGGCGTCGGGACGAGGATATTCTTAGGAGGCGGTATAGGTTACGTTTATTGGAACGGGACCCAGCATAATCCGGGCGTGAAGAGAAAAGACAACGGTGTGCCGCAGGCGCCTGCCGGGACATTGGGCCTTATGGGCGATCTCAAACAGATGAAGCCGGAATGGCTGCGGGGCATTTCGTTCCAGGGATACGGCACGACCCTCACGGTGGGGGCAGGCATACCGATACCGATATTGAACGAAGATATCCTAAAGTCGGCCGCGGTAAAAGACGAGGATATCTGGGCCCAGATAGTAGATTACAGCGAAGACTATCCGCAGGGAAAAGTCGGCTCTTTGGGCGAGGTCAATTATAAGCAGCTGCGCAGCGGTAAAATAACCGTTAAAGGCAAAGAAGTCCCGACGGCATCGCTGTCGAGCTACCACAAAGCCGTAGAAATAGCCGAGGAGCTTAAAAAGTGGATCAAAGATAAGAAATTTTTCCTGACCGAATATGTCCAGGCCCTGCCCGACTCATCAAGCGGCGTGGTGTTCAAACCGTTGAAAGAGAGGCCGGTCAAGGAAGAATAGTATTCTTTTGGAATATAGGGTATACTGTTGCCATGGAAAATTTCATCCGAATATTTCTTCACTATACGTACGAAGTCATGCCTGCGCTTATAGTAGGCTTTTTTATAAGCGGATTTGTCCATGAGCTTATACCCGAAACCGCCGTACTTAAATATTTGGGTTCAAAAGGCCTAAAGCCGATCTTTCTCTCGACCGTTATCGGCACATTCCTGCCCGTATGCTGCTGGGGCTCGCTGCCTATAGCGGTCAGTTTATATAAGAAGGGCGCCAGAATGGGGCCGATACTCGCGTTTTTAGTGGCTACGCCCGCCACATCGATAAGCGCGCTTCTCGTCGCGTACAGCGTCTTGGGGATCGGGTTTACGCTATATATATTTTTCGCCGTAATAGTCATGGGGGTTTCCATAGGCATAATGGGCAATGCAATAAAATATGCACCGAAACCCGCGGGAAAGATCACCTGCCCTCATTGCGAGCTCGATCCGAAGCACATCCATACCCATAAGCGCAGGACATTAAAAGAGAAGAGCATGTCCGCGCTTAAGTACGCTTTTATAGATCTTCCGAAAGAGATAGGCTTGGAACTTTTAATAGGTTTATTGCTAGCCGCGCTCGTTGCCACGTATCTGCCCATAGGATATATGATAAAGACATATTTAACAGGCGGTTTCGGGTACGTATTCAGCGTGGTATTCGGGCTTCTGATGTATATCTGCTCGACGGCAAGCGTCCCTCTTATCGACAGCCTCATGAAACAGGGGATGAACCACGGTGCGGCGATGACTTTACTTTTAATAGGGCCGGTCGCGAGTTACGGCACGATCCTCGTCTTGAGAAAAGAATACGGGATGAAGGTATTATCGGCTTTCCTGGCAGTTCTTATAATTTCTTCTGTTTTACTGGGGATAGGATTCCAGGCGCTGGGATACTAAAATAAAAGGAGATCAAATGAAATTCAATAAAAATATTATCGTATCGGTTTTCGCATTGACGTTAATATCGGCGTTTTTATTTACGGCCGGAACGGTTAACGCCCAGGATGAATCCGTGAACCGGGACGAGATATCGGTAAAGCTCGACCAGGTGTTGAGTAACCAGAAAATGATCATGGCCCAGATAGAATCCTTAAAACAGGAATTGACGATAGTAAAGATAAGGGTAACGCAGCAGCAATAACCGCCAATAACCGTTGCGGAGGTTTTTATGGCAAACGAGAACATATCCTATTTAGTAGCGTTTACCGCCGGGTTCCTTACGTTTTTGTCGCCGTGCCTTTTACCCATAATACCGTCGTTCATCGCGTACATAACGGGCATATCATTAAGCGACCTGAATGACCCGGCCAAAAAAGACGCGGCAAAGCGGCGCAGTATCGTCCATTCTCTTTTATTCATCCTGGGATTCTCGATCGTTTTTATATTGCTGGGCCTTACAGCTACGGTTATAGGTAAAGCGCTGTTCCAATATCAGAAAGCGATACAGATCGCCGGCGGGATACTGATAGTCGCGTTCGGTTTGTACCTGATGGGAATAATTAAGCTCGACTTTTTAGGCAAAGAAGCTAAAATAAGGGTCAAGAGCGAAGGCGCAAGCTATCTCGGGTCGTTCCTGATAGGCGTAACATTCGCGGCCGCGTGGACACCCTGCGCCGGGCCGATACTCGGCTCGATATTGCTGCTTGCCGGGACGAAGACGAGCATCGTCGAAGGGGCGAAGCTATTAAGCGTCTATTCGCTCGGGATAGCGCTGCCGTTCTTTATAACGGCGCTTCTTATAAATACGTTCGTAACATATTTCAATAAACTGAAGAAATTCATAGGCATAGTGAATATGATAAGCGGGATATTCCTTGTCATAGTCGGTATCCTGATAATGACGAATTACCTGAGTGTCATAGCGATGAAACTGGAAACGTTGTTCGCGAAATAACGCAGTAGCGCACCCTTAAGGGTGCGCTACATTGTGGATAACTTTAAAACTCGGAGGACATATGCGTAAAATATTGACGATCGTAGTAGCAGCGCTTTTATTGACTTCATGTTCGCAATCAAGCGCGATCGAGCTCGGCCAGTCGGCGCCTGACTTCAGCCTGACGGATACAGACGGCCAGAAAGTTAATCTGTCTGATTTTAAAGGCAAGGCCGTGATACTGAATTTTTTCGCCAGTTGGTGCCCGCCCTGCAGGGCTGAAATACCCGATTTCGTAGAGCTGCAGGAGGCGTATGGCGACAAAGGTTTTACTTTCGTCGGTGTAAGTTTAGTAGGCGCCCGGGAAACAAAAGACTTTGCCGCCAAGATGGGCATTAACTATCCCGTGCTCATAGACGACAACAAGGTAAGCGCGCTTTACGGGCCGGTACGGTCGATCCCGACGACGTTTGTGATAGACAAAGATATGAAAGTTGTGAAGATCTATATAGGCGCAAGGTCAAAAGAAACGTTCGAATCGGACATAAAAGAGATGGCCAAATAGAAAGGGAAATACCATGAAAGAGAAGATCGAGAAAGCATTGGAAAAAGTCAGAAGCGCGCTGCAGCAGGACGGCGGCGATATCGAGCTGGTCGGCATCGAGAACGGAGTCGTTAAAGTCCGCCTGAAAGGCGCTTGCGCGGGATGCCCGATGAGCCAGATGACGATGGCGAACTTCGTCGAAGCCGAGCTTAAGAAATCTGTACCTGAGATAAAGAAGGTCCAGGCGGTATAGCGAAAGACGGATCTATGATAATAACGAAACAGAAAGAATTTAAAGAGATACTAAAGCGCCTTGAAGGCGAAAAGTCGATATTCCTTATAGGATGCGGCGAATGCTCGACGACATGCAAAACGGGCGGCGAAGAAGAAATAAAAAAGATAAAAGAAGCGCTCGAGAAGGAAGGCAAAACCGTTACGGGGTATTGTATACCCACCGCGCCGTGCATAGCGGCGAAGGTGAAGCTTGAGCTGGCTAAGAACCGGAAGACGATAGAGTCCTCCGATGCTATCCTGGTACTTGCCTGCGGCCTCGGCATACAATCCGTGAAAGATAACCTGAGGAGCGAGAAACCGATCCACGTCGGGTGTGACACGCTTTTCATGGGCGCGATAGACTCAGCCGGCGTTTTCCTGGAAAAATGTTCCGCCTGTGGGGATTGTGTGCTTGAACTGACGGGCCTGATATGCCCATTGACGCGCTGTTCGAAATCTCTGCTCAATGGACCGTGCGGCGGGCAGGATAAGGGCAAGTGCGAAGTCGACAAAAACAGGGATTGCGCCTGGATATTGATCTATAACGAACTTAAGAAAAGGAACAGGCTCGACCTTCTGCGTGAAATAAAACCTCCGAAAGACCATTCAAAAGCCGGTAAACCCAGAGAAGCCAGGTTGTAGAGCGCGCCGCCCGCCCGCGGCTTGTCGTATTAATTTTAATGTTGACTAAATCTGTCAACTATGCTAAAATAAAACAATGAAACTTTCGACGAAATCGACATATGGGTTACGGGCGATGCTGAGTATCGCGATGAACAGCCCGAAGGGAGCGATCTCCGTCGCCGATATATCGAAAAAAGAAGGCATATCGGTCGCGTACTTAGAACAGCTCCTGAATAAATTGATGCACCGCGGCCTTGTCGCAAGCATAAGGGGGCCTAAGGGAGGCTACGTTCTCTCGAAAAATACGGGCGCTATAACGGTCGGCGACATCGTCAAGACGCTCGAGGGCAATATTTACCCGGTCCATTGCATAGCGGCGGGAAAAGGATCGAGCGCCTGCAAAAAAAGCTCAGGCTGCGTCCCTAAACTGGTCTGGATGAAACTGGCAAAGTCTATAAGCGATTGTCTTGATTCGATAACATTGAAAGAACTGTGCGCGGAAGCCAAAAAACTCGACAGGAGATGATCTTATGAGAAAAGTTTACATGGATAATAATGCCACCACCAGGACGCGGCCGGAGGTTGCAGAAGCGATGCTGCCGTATTTTAGTGAAATTTACGGTAATGCCTCCAGCATACACCAGTTCGGCCGAGCGGCCAGGGCTGCCGTAGACAGCGCCAGGGGTAAGGTAGCAGCGCTATTGGGCGCAGGCTCGCCCGAGGAGATCGTATTCACCGCCGGCGGGACAGAGTCGGACAATTTCGCGATAAAAGGCGTGGCGGCAGCTCTTCGCTCGAAGGGAAACCATATAATAACCTCGTCCATAGAACACCAGGCCGTTCTGAATACCTGTAAATTCATGGCGAAGGAAGGTTTCGACGTAACGTTTGTCGGCGTCGATGAGAACGGCGTAGTAAAATTGGATGAACTTAAGAAAGCGATCACCCCTAAGACGATACTCATAACCATAATGCACGCCAATAACGAGATCGGCTCGATACAACCGATAGAAGAGATCGGCAAAATAGCGAAAGAGAAAGGGATATATTTTCACACCGATGCCGTCCAGACCGTCGGGAAACTCCCGCTGGACGTGAAAAATTCGAACATCGACCTTCTTTCGATGTCGGGGCACAAACTTTACGGCCCGAAAGGGATCGGGGCTCTCTATATAAGGAAAGGCACAAAGATAACGCCGCAGATGCTCGGCGGCCATCATGAGATGGGCAAACGCGCCGGCACCGAGAATGTCCCCGGCATAGTCGGCCTCGGACTCGCGTGTGAACTCGCGCAGAAAGAGCTCGCGACGGAGAGTAAAAAACTTACGGAATTACGGGATCGCCTTTATAATGGGATAATTTCCAGGATAGAAGACGTCCGTTTGAACGGCCACCCCAAGAACAGATTACCGAATACCCTTAACGTAGGATTCAAATATCTCGAGGGAGAAGGGATAATACTGAACCTCGACATGGAAGGCGTAGGGGTCTCGACGGGCTCGGCGTGCACGTCGGGATCGCTCGAGCCTTCGCACGTTCTTACGGCAATGGGCGTGGACCCCGCCGAAACGCAAGGTTCCGTCAGATTTTCGCTCGGACGCGACAATACGAAAGAAGACATAGATTATGTGCTGGAGGTCCTGCCTCCGATAATCAAGCGGCTTCGCGATATGTCGCCGTTATATGAAAGCAAGAAAAAGTAAAAAATCTATTCAAAATTTGAAAGGATGATCCAATGGAAGGCCAATATTCGGAAAAAGTGATGGAACATTTCAGGAATCCCCGCAATGTAGGCGAGATACCCGACGCCAGCGGCATAGGCAATGTCGGAAATCCGGTATGCGGGGACATCATGAGGCTCTACATCAAGGTAGACGATAAAGAAATAATAACCGACGCCAAATTCAAGACGTTCGGATGCGGCGCCGCCATAGCTACCTCAAGCATGGTCACGGAGCTTGTTAAGGGTAAGACCATAGATGAGGCGCTTAAAGTTTCTAACCACGCCGTAGCCGAGGCGCTGGGAGGGCTTCCCAAGATAAAGATGCATTGCTCGGTATTGGCGGAACAGGCGCTCAGGAACGCTATTGACGATTATTTGGCTAAAAAGAAGGTAAAAGCTTAAAAAAGGGCGAAAGTGAAATACAAGATACGTACCCACATAAAGGAAAAGTTAAATTCCCACTCGGAGCTTGAAAAAAAACAGAAGAGTGGTATAATTAAAGATAAGTTATTTAACGAAAAGGCTTTCAAAGAAGCCGAAGTTGTGATGTTCTATGTCTCGTTAAAGGACGAAGTAAGCACTTTGTCCATGATAGACGAGGCGATAAAGATCGGGAAGAGAGTGTGTATTCCTGTGATCATTAAGGAAGAAAAGCGTCTTATAGCCGGTGAGATAAAAGACCGGGCAATGGATCTGGAGCGGCAGCATTTTGGAATCTATCAGCCCAAGGCGGGCCACGTAAAAGAGGTTCCTTTAGAAGATATAGATGTGATCGTAGTCCCCGGGATAGCATTTGACAAAAAGAACGTAAGGCTGGGCAGGGGACACGGTTATTACGATAGATTCTTATGCGCGCTTCCAAATGACACCAAAACTATAGGGATTGCTTTCGATTTTCAGGTTTTAGAAGACCTTCCTAAAGATTCACACGATATTCCCGTCTGGAAAACCATCACAGCGTAAGATCAATAAAAGGATAGATGTCCCCTGAGCGCTTTCTTTTATCGCGTTTTCGGGGTAAATTTTCTATCGAAAATCCGGAGGACATTATGCAGCAACAACAAGACATCACGATCATCTATATAGGTCTTGCTGCCCTTGCCGCACTATCCTTCATGGCGCTTGGGTATCTTTTGAGGAAGATCCACTCCAAGAAGAAATTGAAGAACGCCGAAGATAGCGCGAAGAAAATGATAGATACGGCAAAGGTCGAGGCGGACAAACTGCGCCACGGCGCGGAATTGCAGGCTAAGGACACACTCCTGAAACTGAGGAGCGAATTCGAAAAAGAGACCAAGGACAGGCGCGGTGAACTGGTCGTCCTGGAGAAGAGGCTCATACAGAAGGAAGAGTCCATCGACAGGAAGATGGATATGATCGACCGCAAAGAGAAGGATATCGATCGGCGCGACCACGTGATGGCCGAAAAAGAGAAGGGCATCGTATCGAAAGAAAGAGACCTGGAGAGGTTATTACAGGAAGAGAAAGAGAAGTTACAGAATATCTCCGGGATGACGCGCGAAGAGGCTAAAAAACTGCTTCTGGCAAAACTCGAGGATGAAGTTAAGCAGGAAGCGGCCATTATGATAAAGCGCTCCGAAGACGAAGCCAAAGAAAAGGCGGACAAGGAAGCGCGCAAGATAATAGGACTCGCGATACAGAGATGCGCGGCCGAGCACGCAGTCGAAACTACGGTAAGCGTCGTGAACCTGCCGAGCGACGAAATGAAAGGCAGGATAATAGGGCGCGAAGGCAGGAATATCAGGGCGCTCGAAATAGCGACGGGTATAGACGTCATCATTGACGATACGCCGGAAGCCGTTATCTTATCGGGATTCGATCCGATAAAACGCGAGATCGCGAAGTTGTCGCTCGAACGCCTCTTGCAGGACGGCCGGATCCACCCCGGCAGGATCGAAGAGGTCGTAGAAAAGGTCAAAAAAGAGATGGAGACGACGATACGCGAAGCCGGCGAAAAAGCGCTATTCGAGACGGGCCTCCACGGCCTTCACCCGGAGATCATAAAGCTTTTGGGCAGGCTGAAATACAGGACAAGTTACGGGCAGAACGTCCTCGAGCATTCGAAGGAAGTCGCGCATCTGATGGGCGTCATGGCGAGCGAGCTCAAGCTCGATTTTAACCTTGCCAAACGCATAGGCTTATTGCACGATATAGGTAAAGCGGTGAGCCATGAAGTAGAGGGCACTCACTCGAAACTCGGCGCGGATCTTGCCAGGAAGTACGGCGAGTCCGAAAACATCTGCCACGCCATAGAGGCTCATCACCAGGATATCGAACCGAAAACTCTTCTGGCGGTATTATGCCAGGCGGCCGACGCTATAAGCGCGTCGCGTCCGGGCGCAAGGCGTGAAACACTCGAGATCTATGTAAAGAGGCTCGAGAAACTGGAATCGATCGCCGATTCGTTCAAAGGCGTCGAGAAGGCATACGCGATACAGGCCGGGCGGGAAATACGCGTCATAGTCCAGCCCGAAAAGATAAATGATGCTCAGGCCGCCGTTATGGCCAGGGACATTACGAAAAAGATCGAAGAAGGCCTGGAATATCCGGGCCAGATCAAAGTTACGGTTATACGCGAGATACGGGCCGTGGAGTACGCGAAATGAAGATACTCTTCATAGGAGATATCGTAGGCGAGCCGGGGCGCAGGGCCATCGCCGAACTTCTGCCCGGGATCAAAAAAGCCAACGAGATCGAATTCGTTATCGGCAATGCCGAGAACGTAGCGGGCGGAAGCGGCATCACGCCGTCGCTTGCCGACGAGCTCTTCGAGCACGGCCTCGACGTCATTACCTCAGGCGACCACGTCTGGAAACGCAAGGAGATAGTCGACAGGATCGAATCCGACACGCGTATCATACGCCCCGCGAATTACCCGAAAGGGGCGCCGGGTTTCGGCTCGACGGTGATAAAGTCGGCGTCAGGCACCGAAGTCGGCGTGATCAATCTCATCGGCCGTGTCTTTATGCAGCCGCTCGACTGCCCGTTCAGGGCCGCGAAAGCGGAGATCGATAAGATCAAGAATAAGGCGAGAGTCATTATAATCGATATGCACGCCGAGGCGACGAGCGAAAAGATAGCGCTCGGCTGGTATCTCGACGGACAGGTCAGCGCCGTAATCGGCACGCACACGCACGTCCAGACCGCCGACGAAAAGATACTCCCCGCCGGCACCGCTTTTCTCGCCGACGCCGGGATGACCGGCCCGCTCGACGGGGTTATCGGCCGCAAGAAGGAGCAGATAATCGCGAAATTCTTAAGCCAGATGCCGATAAAATTCGAGATGGCCGAAGGCGATATACAGCTGCAAGGCGCTATCATCGATATCGATGAAAAGACCGGCAAAGCCGACTCGATAAAAAGGATCCAGAAGAAATTAGCGTAAAAATTTGACAATGAACGAGCAGAAAGAGAAGCACATATATACGGTCAGCGAGCTGACCAAATATGTCCGCGTCATCCTCGAGGACTCTTTTCCTGCCGTGTGGGTCGAAGGCGAAATATCGAATTTTGTCCTGCATACTTCCGGCCACATGTATTTTTCGTTAAGGGACGCGGGCGCGGTCTTGAAATGCGCAATGTTCGCCCGCTCCAACGCCAGGTTAAAATTTAAACCTAAAGACGGGATGAAGGTCATCTGCTTCGGCAAGATGTCGGTCTACGAGGCCCGGGGCGATTACCAGCTCATTGCCGAAGAGATCGAGCCCAAAGGGATAGGCGCCCTCCAGCTGCAATTCCAGCAGTTAAAAGAGAAGCTGCAAAAAGAAGGCCTTTTCGACGAGAGGCATAAAGTAAAGATACCGTTCCTCCCGACGAGGATAGGTATAGTTACAAGTCCCACAGGCGCGGCGATAAGGGATATTTTAAATATAGCGCGACGCAGATTTTCAAATGTCGAAATAATAATAAATCCCGTGAAAGTGCAGGGCGAGAGCGCCAAGAACGAAATAGCGCAAGCCGTCCGGGAATTCAATAAATTAAAGAATATCGACGTGATGATAGTGACGCGCGGTGGCGGATCATTGGAAGACCTGTGGCCGTTCAATGAAGAAGTGGTTGCGCGCGCTCTCTATGAGTCGGAGATACCCGTGATAAGCGCCGTCGGCCACGAGATAGACTACACGATCTCGGATTTCGTCGCGGACTTCAGGGCGCCGACGCCTTCGGCTGCGGCGGAACTCGTCATCCCGAGGAAAGAAGACCTCGTCGGGCTCATAAATACCGCGACGACGCGGCTGAATAATGCGCTTACAGGCAAAGTGAACCGCCTGGCCGAGCGGCTCAAGGCGGTAAAAGAGAGTTATATTTTACGTCAGCCGCTCAACCTGATCACGCAATATGAACAGATGATCGACGATCTGCGTAAAGACCTGAACATAAGGATCGACCATCTGGTAAAGATAAAAGGCGAAAGATTTAATCTGATCGACGGTAAACTCGGAGCGTTCAACCCTCTGGGTATATTGAAACGCGGTTACAGCGTGAGCACAAAACTGCCCGAAGGTATTATTTTAAAAGATATCCGGTCGCTTAAAGTGGGCGACATGGTCGAAACCAAACTCGGCAACGGAAAATTCAGGAGCAAAGTGGAGGAGATCGAAAATGGCTGATATGAAATTCGAAGAAGCGCTTAAAAGGCTGGAAAAGATAGTGGCGGACCTGGAAGACGGCAGTCTGTCTCTCGACGAGTCGCTCGAAAAATACGAAGAAGGCATAAAACTGTCGAAAGCGTGCTCCAAAAAACTCGAAGTGGCCCGTAAAAAGGTCGAGATACTCCTGAAGAACGAGGACGGTTCCGCGGAATTGAAGCCTTTCGATGAAAAGGCGGCGGAAGAAGAAACAAAGCCGGAAGCGAAGAAGAGAAAGCCTAAGACAGAAGAAGGCCTTTTTTGAACCTGACAGCCATTATTGAAAAGAGCCTCGATAAGTTTCTCCCGTCCGAAAAGGCCGATCCTGAGGTTTTGCACGAAGCGATGCGTTATAGTGTATTTCCCGGAGGGAAACGTATACGCCCCGTCGTTTTGACGGAAGCGGCGCTCGCCTGCGGCGGGAAAATAAAAGACGCTATGGCGGCGGCGTGCGCAGTGGAATTCGTCCACACCTATTCTCTGATACACGATGACCTGCCGTCGATGGACGACGACGATTACAGGCGGGGCAAGCCCAGCTGCCACAAAAAATTCAGTGAGGGCGCAGCGATACTCGCCGGGGACGCGCTCCTGACGCTCGCGTTCGGCGTGATAGCGCGCGAGTATGGACCCGGGATAGCCTCCGCGATGACGGAAGAATTGGCGCAGGCCATCGGCTCATGCGGCATGGTGGGCGGCCAGGCGCTCGATATTGCCGGGGATAAGAGGACCGGCAAGGTCAACCGCCTCAAGACGGCAAAATTATTCGAGGCATCGGCGGTTTTGGGCGCTTTGTCGGCGCAAGCCGGTAAAAAAAAGACGGAAGCAATGCGCGAATACGGAGAAAATCTCGGTATGGCATTCCAGGCAGTGGACGATAAGCTCGACGGAGAAGCGAGTTTTTCGATAGCGGATACGAAAATTTTTGTCAAAAACTCTAAACGCGCTTTAACGATATTCGGGAAGAAAGCGAACGGTCTTAAAAAGATCGTGGACCAGCTACTTAAGTAGGGCACCCTTAAGGGTGCCCTACAATTATGGATAACTATTACAATGCTTATAGAAAACATAAAAAACCCGGCCGACTTGCGGAAAATGCCCTTAACGGAACTTCCGAAAGTCGCGGAGGAGATAAGACAGGAGGTATTAAATACGGTCTCGCGTTCGGGCGGACACCTTGCCTCGAGCCTCGGTTCGGTCGAACTGGCCATTGCCATACATTACGCTTTCAACACTCCCGACGACATGCTCTTGTGGGACGTCGGCCACCAGGCATACCCGCATAAGATATTGACGGGAAGGCTGGATAAATTCCCGACGCTGCGCCAGCTGGGCGGCTTAAGCGGTTTTCCCAATAAAGACGAAAGCCCCGAATACGATCTGTTCACGTGCGGCCATAGCTCTACGTCTATTTCCAATGCGCTCGGCCTGGTCGTGGGCCGCGATCTTTTAAAAAAGACCAATAAAGTGATCGCCGTAATAGGCGACGCGTCGCTCGCGGGCGGGATGTCATTCGAAGGTTTGAACCATGCCGGCCACGCAGGCAAAGACATCATAGTTATTCTAAATGACAATGAGCGTTCGATATCGAAGAGCGTCGGAGCACTCAGTAAATACCTCAATAGGATAATCGCCGCGCCCGTCTATAACAAGATAAGGCTCGACGTCGAAAAAGTCGTTAAAAGGATCCCGCGTTTCGGTTTCAGGGCATACAGGGCTGCGCGTAAGCTCGAAGAAGGGCTGAAGAATTTACTGATACCCGGCATGCTCTTCGAGGAACTGGGGTTCAGGTATTTCGGCCCGATAGACGGCCACGATATCACCCAGCTGGTCACGACATTCAGGAACCTTAAGGACCTGCAGGAGCCGATATTCATTCACGTAATAACGAAAAAGGGCAAAGGCTATAAATTTGCCGAAAACGATCCCGCGTCTTTCCATGGTACCGGGCCGTTCGACCTGGCTACGGGCAGGAAAATAGCGTCGGGGACTGCGGCCACGTTTACGCAGGCCTTCGGGGACAAGATCACGGAGCTTGCCGCAGGTGACCCAAGGATAGTGGCGATAACCGCCGCGATGCCGGACGGAACGGGCCTCGGGAAATTTGCCGAAAGATTCCCGGAACGCTTCTTCGACGTGGGGATAGCCGAAGAGCACGCCGTAGGCCTTGCGGCCGGACTTGCGCGCATCGGTTTTAAGCCGGCCATATCGATATATTCCACATTTATGCAGAGATGCTACGACCAGATAATACATGATGTGTGCCTGCAGAATCTGCCGGTCGTATTCTGTCTCGACAGGGCGGGCCTCGTCGGAGAAGACGGCCCGACGCACCACGGCCTGTTCGACATATCTTACCTGCGCAATATCCCGAACCTGACCGTGATGGCGCCTGCCTCGCCCGCGGAGCTTCAGGATATGCTGGAATTTGCCCTTACGCGAAGCGGCCCGGTGGCTATGCGTTATCCGCGCGGCACCTCGATGCCCGGCAAAACTTCCGGCGCCCCTGTTAAGTCAGGAAAAGCGGAAATTTTGAGGACAGGAAAGGACGTTGCCATCGTAGCCATCGGCAGCATGGTCGAAACAGCCGTGGAAACGGCGGAATTATTGGCGAAAAAGAAGATCCAGGCTACGGTCGTTAACGCAAGATCCATAAAACCTCTCGATGAAGAGGTGCTGGAGAAGCTGTCGGGCGACATAAAAAAGATAGTGACCATCGAAGAGGGTATCCTGGAAGGCGGCTTCGGGTCGAGCGTACTGGAATTTATCGAAAAAAGCTCCATAAAAGGCGTTAAAGTCCGTCGGATAGGCCTTCCGGCCAGATTTATCGAACACGGCAGGCGCCAAGAACTATTTTCAAAGTATAACTTGACACCCGACGCAATTTGCGATGTAATTATAAAAGAGGTTATAGGTTAAAATATGGCTAAAATAAAGATAGATAAGGACAGGTGCAAGGGCTGTTACCTTTGTGTCGTGAACTGCCCGAACGGTCTTATCAAGATATCCGGCGAAATGAACATCAAAGGCGTTAAGCCTGCCTATTTTTCAGGCAGCACAAAGTGCACAGGGTGTGCTATGTGCGCAGTCATATGCCCGGATTGCGGGATAAAGGTATTCAAATAAAAATATGAAAAGCAAAGTATTGATGTGCGGGAATGAGGCATGCGGCGAAGGCGCGGTACTGGCCGGATGCAAGTTTTACGCAGGTTACCCCATCACCCCTCAAAATGAGCTCACCGCTTACATGGCAAAGCGCATGTATGAGACCAGCGGCGTCTTCATCCAGGCAGAATCGGAAGTCGCGGCCATTAACATGGTGTTTGGCGCGGCGGCAGCCGGTGTAAGGGCGATGACATCCTCGTCGAGCCCCGGCATAAGCCTGAAACAGGAAGGCATCTCTTATATGGCCGGATGCGAATTGCCGTGCGTCATCGTCAATATGCAGCGCGGCGGCCCGGGACTCGGGAACATTGCCCCGTCTCAGGGAGATTATTTCCAGGCGGTGAAGGGCGGCGGCCACGGCGATTATAAGATCATAGTTATCGCGCCCGCCTCGGACCAGGAATTTTTAGACTATACGCGGCTTGCGTTCGACCTTGCCGATAAATACAGGAACCCGGTCATGATATTGGGCGACGGCCTTCTCGGCCAGATGATGGAGCCGCTCCATATCGCGGCCCCGAAGGAAAACCCGCCGGTATTCGAAAAACCGTGGGCGCTCACCGGCTGTAAGGGCAGGAAACAGAACATAATAAGGTCCCTGATACTGGCCGAAGGCGCGCTCGAAGAACATAACAAAAAGCTCCAGGAAAAATTCAAGCTTATCGCCCAAACCGAAACACGGGGCGAAGCGCTTAATATCAAAGATTGCGACATAGTGCTCGTGGCTTACGGTTCTGTCGCCAGGATCGCGAAGGCTTCTATGGATATGGCACGGGCAAAAGGTTTAAAGGTCGGGCTTATAAGGCCCGTTACTTTGTGGCCGTTCCCGGATAAATTGTTCGATAACGCGGTATCTATGGCGAAAAAATTCCTGGTCGTGGAAATGAGCGCCGGGCAAATGGTCGAGGACGTGAGGCTTGCCGTTAACGGCAGGGCGAAAGTGGAATTTTACGGCAGGATGGGCGGCGGCATACCGTCGGAGATAGAGATATTACAGCGCATAGAGGCGATGTACCAGGCATGAAGAAAAAAATAAAAAAAACGCATAAAGCGAAAGCCGGGAATAAGGCTAAAGCCAAGGTTAAACAGCCGGAAGCCGCGCAGGCCGGAAGCAGCCTGATATTTTCCAGGCCTGAAAGTTTGCGTGAAGCGGAGAACCATTACTGCGCAGGATGCGGTCACGGCATTATCCACAGGCTTATATGCGAAACAATAGACGAATTCAATATCCGCGAGAAAGTCATAGCGGTAGCTCCGGTAGGATGCGCGGTAATTGCGTATGAATACTGGGATTTCGACGTGGCCGAAGCAGCGCATGGCAGGACCCCTGCCGTAGCGACGGGCATAAAGAGGGTCAGGCCGGGCAATATCGTGTTCACTTACCAGGGCGACGGCGACCTTGCCGCGATAGGTACGGCGGAAATAGTCCACGCGGCGAACCGCGGCGAAAATATTACCGTGATATTCGTGAATAACGGCGTTTACGGGATGACCGGCGGACAAATGGCTCCGACGACGCTTGCCGGGCAGAAGACGAGCACTACGATACACGGCAGGAGTTTGAGGCGCGAAGGCTATCCCCTGAAGATACTCGAAATGCTGGCCGTATTGCCCGGTGTAAAATACCTCGAGCGCGTATCGGTTTCGTCGGCGCACGAGACCTTAAGGGCAAAACGCGCCATAAAAAAAGCTTTCCAGCTGCAGATAGAGAATAAAGGGTTTTCGATGGTTGAGGTATTATCAATGTGCCCGACCTGCTGGGGCATGTCGCCCATACAGGCCGCGGACAGGATAAAGAACGAAGTGTCCACGTTCTATCCTCTGGGCGTTATAAAGAGCTGCTAGATATGACAAAAACAAGATAGGCGAAAAGGCATTGTGAAGAGATCCTCTGCGCGGGGTTCGGCGGCCAGGGGATAATGTTCATGGGCAAACTCCT
>JAQUSB010000026.1 GCA_028715345.1 Candidatus Omnitrophota bacterium
GTAAACGCCGAGCTTGAAAGGAGGACGGTCTAGATGGCATATGGTCTTAAAGTAATAGACACGAAAGAAGGCATAACCTTCGATTGTAAGCGAGAGAACATGGCCGGCAAGAAAGAATTCGTCGAGCCTGTTGGTTATGCGCCAAATGGCAAGGTGGTCGAGCGTAAACAGTTCGATATCTCTACCGGAAATCCCGTCCAATATACATTCAAGTATGTTGACGAGGACGGCAACAAGTATGAGAAAAGCGAAATCACCTGGAAAATAGGCGATGAAGTCGTCTCCCCTATCGAGATGACGAGCGTATTCGAGATAAAGGGCTATCGGCCCATAATCGAATTTACTGATAGGTTCGTCATCGAGAAATATTATGAGCTTGCGCCTGACCAGGGCCCATCCTCTAAGGGCAAGAAGAAGATTCCCGATTCAGAAAGAGAGCGTATACGCGTATCGAACCTGATGGGCATGCGTAAGCTCTGGGAAAAGCTTATAAAAGAAGGCTCTGTTGCCGGAGGCAATTTCAATGCCTCTAGCGGTAATTTCAAGCCGGGTATGGCATTTCTTCGTGCCATTAAGGTTAATGGCAACAAGTGGGGATTAGAGCTTGGCGTATTCAAAGAAGAAAAGATATTCGAGCATCTCCAGGAAGGCGCGCCTCACGCTACTATTGCTGTCCCTCAAGGTGCTGCCAAGAAATTAGAGGCAAATTTCTTCTCATTCCTGAAGCGTAATACCATGGATATCCGTGAAATCGAATCAAACTTCATCGGCTTCAGGATGGAGGCGTAAGGATGTGCTCTATAGAATTATGCGAAGAAAGGGATCGGGTAATGTT
This sequence comes from Candidatus Omnitrophota bacterium, assembly GCA_028715345.1. Lineage (GTDB taxonomy): Bacteria > Omnitrophota > Gorgyraeia > 2-01-FULL-45-10 > 2-01-FULL-45-10 > FEN-1322. Next base: position 836 of record JAQUSB010000026.1, read on the forward strand.
ACGGGATGATAACGAATGTCATCACTGCGAATTCTATGATGGTCCGGATTGTCCTGATATCGACGATCCTTTCTTTGCGGATGACAGCCAGCAATTATGAAAATTGGCGACATTCTGGCGTAAAAATGGCGTCAAAGTGGCGACAAAAAGGCCACGAAGTCGGTATTTACTTGGTCTTGGGAAATATCTAATATTGAGAAAGGAACTCGGCGAGGGGACTCTATGTATGAGCTACGGGCAAGACTCACCCGTTGATGTGTCAATAAAGCACACGGCCTGCTGCACGTTCGAACCATTTACCCGCTTGGCGAATGGCTTAGAACTTAGGCGAGCACGAGAGTCGTGTTCTATGCAGCTTAAACGACAGCGCTCGACACTCTGAGTCCCCTTACCGAAAAACAAGGAGGTGGAAAGGTGGAAAGTAACAAGGCATTAGCAACTATCGAGGATCTGAAGTTCGATAGTAAGGCCACGCTGTCGAATGATCAGAAGAGAGCTCTAGTCCACATCGTGGAGGAAGAGTTCAGCAATAAAAGAACCCTTTATTCAAGGGTTATGGCCGAGAAGAAAGAGCAGCTTCTCGATGAATATCGTCATAAGGTCGGCTACGAAAGACTTAGAGCCGATATAGAAACAGCCAAGGCAAGGCTCGATCAAGCCAAAGAAGCTCTCGAGGCTGTTGGTTTAGACGAGGATGGCGCCATAAAGATATATCAGACCTACGAGCTTAAAAGGATCGCGCCATCGGCTCGCAAGGGTTATGAGCGTGTAAAAAACCTCATGGCGGCGGTCGAAGAGGATTCATCTGGTCAGACCAAGAAGGCAAAGGTTATAGCGCGCCTGTGGCTTGCGAGAACCTATGCCGAGGCATGCATTCTCCTGAAAGATGTTCTCGGTAATGGTCTTATTCCGGCCATCGAGAAAAAGGAATTGCAGTAAAGATTCCGGCGAATGGGAGATTGACAGCGGACCCTCAGCGACCTCCGCCCCGCTTTATTTACTTAATTGCGAATAAAGTGCACTTGTAGGCCCCTAAAGGACGGATAAACAATAGGCTCCAGGCGTGCATCGCCCAATCTCCCATTTACCGCTTTAAAGAAAGGATGATGATGGAAGATTTAAAGATAGAAGTTTCACGTATACATAAGCTGGATGGTTTGGGCCCGACAAAGGCCTTCTGCGATCTCTCAATAGCAGATTCGCTTATGATAAAGGGCCTTCGTATAATCGAAGGTCAAAAAGGATTATTTGTAGCTATGCCTAGCGAAGAAGGCAAAGACGGCAAATGGTATAGCATTGTCATGCCGCTAAAGCGCGATGTTAAAGACGAAATCGAACGAATCGTTCTGGAGGCATACAATGCCTAACTGGTGTCAGACTACATTAATCATACGAGGCGATAAAAAAGACTTAAACCGTTTCGCGTCTTTTGCCAAAACGAAAGACAAGATACTCGATGAGAGAAAATTCATTCCCTACCCCAAGAAATTCGTGGATATGGATACCGCGGCCAGCGAGTGGGATAAGAAAAACATCATAGGCGGCGACAGATGTAACGGCAAACTGAAAAAGGGAGCTAACTATAAAGATCGCCCTAAAGATGGCTTCAATTCTGGCGGCTATGAATGGTGCACTGAAAACTGGGGAACCAAATGGGGCATCTGTTACCCGGACTTGACAGAGAAAGATAAAAAGAAACTGCGCTATAATTTCGATACTGCGTGGGGCCCTTGTATACCAGTCATATTCAAGATGTCTCAAGCATTCCCTGCTCTTACCTTCAAGATGGATTATTTTGAAGGCGGTATGGGCTTTAAAGGACGTTATCGAGTCCGGAACGGAAACATTCTCCAAGATACAAACGAGAATTATAGCGGGCCCAAAGGAGGATAGATGTTGATTTCAAAAGGAGACCGACAGGCTTTCCCTGAACTTCGAGGCGATCTTCGGGCAATACGATATCCTGCGTATGTGGAGCCTAAAATAGACGGAGAATTAAACTGGTTTATACCGGGAACGCAATTCCCATATCTAATAAATAAATCCGGGAAGATCCGCTATTCTTTCCCTATTACGAAAGAATTATCTCATATAAATAAAAGGCTCTTGGGCGAACTCCATTGGCAGGACGGTAAGGCAAAAGCTCTTTATGATTTTCTTGAACATCAGACCGATAACGAGCTTAACTTCGCGGTATTCGATGTTGATTTGCCTCTTCCCTATCTCGACAGACATAAGTGGCTGATCGAAAACATATCTACTACCAAGCACGTAAACGTTGTACTGGCAATCATGGCCCTCAACAAAGATCAGGCTATTGAACTATATAACAAATATGTTGACGAGATGGGCTATGAAGGCGCCGTCATAAAGAGCATTGACTCACGATTCATCATGGGCGTATCTCCCTGGGTAAAGCTTAAGAATAAAGAGACGCTTGATCTAAAAATCGTATCCATAGACCCGACACAGGAACGTATCGAGGTATTAGTCCATAACGGAGCGAGCTCAAAGCCTGTCGGCGTCAAGGTTATGAATAAAATCAAGGCAACGCTTAAAGTCGGCGACATCGTGGAGATCGAACATCAGGGTATATTAAGCAAGGGCGGATTAAGGCATCCTGTATTTATTCGAAGGAGAGATGATAAATGCGCGTAAGCAAAGTAACTGATGAACATTTAAAAGAAGTCCGGCAAGAAGTAGTAAATCAGGGCTGTACGCCGGACTCTTTTAATATCCAGAAGTATCTGAAGTCGGAAGGAATCGAGCTCGACGATTCCACGATTCGCGGCAGATTTGCGGCCATGGGCGAGCCGTTATCAGGCGAGAAAGATACCATAAGGGCCAAGAAGACGCCAATCTTTCAGGTTGGCGATATCGTCGAAAGTATTACCGACATGTATAAGTTCACCAAGAAAGGCTGGCAAGGCGAGGTTATCCAAATCCATAACGATACCATTGAAATCACAGGACCGGATCTTCCGAGCCCTACGGTTGTGCCCATGGCCCACTTTAAGAAGATAGGCTCTAAACCAAAGCCGGAGCCGAAGAAAGAGATCAAGATCGAGATCAAAACGAAGTTTGATGTGCCCCAAGAACTAAAGGATAAGGTTCCGGCCGAGGAAATGTTTTCCAATTATGTCGAGCGAGCTATTGATAAGAGACTTGCGCTTTCGCTGGATCTCGGCAAATATCCAATCGCTCAAGGCAAGCAAGGCACTGGGAAGACCTATTCTTTTATGTATTATTCATTTAAGAGAGGCCTTCCCTTCTTTCTGTATTCGATGTATGAGGATTTTAGACTTACCAAGCTATTCGGAGATAAAACCATCGTAAGCGGAACTATAAAGTTCCAAGAATCCGAATTCATAAGAGCAATCCAGAATCCATCAGTCATATTATTCGATGAGATAAATGCGCTTTCCAATGCCAACACTTTCGATTTTCATGCGCTACTAGCTAATAGAGAGCTTTTCATTAAGGACGCCGATGATGGCAAAGGCAAGGTCTATAAGATACATAAGGATTGTAAGATCGGATTTGCCCAGAACCCGAAGAGCGCTAAATATATCGGCGGCAATATCAAGGCGAGTAATTTCCTTGGGAGATGTGTATTCCTGACATTTCCTGAATTCAAGGAGGGCGAGCTAAAGAAGGCCCTCGAGAAAAAGTATCCGCAGATGTCCAAGGATGACAGGGATAATTTCGTAAAGTTCTATATAGCAATATGCCAGTGTATAGATCAGGCTAATATCCCTGTCGATATATCAATACGGCAGCTTAACAATGTCATCGACTTGTGGCTGGGAGGCGCTTGCCTTAAAGACGCGATAGATGATGGTCTCGCTTCCATATTAGAGGCAGTCTCCCAGCCCAAGTCAAAAGAATCGTTCATAAGGATAGCTCAGGCTGTTTGGAAGGACCTTATGCCTAAGACTATGGCTAACTATTTAAGCATGATGATGAGGAGGCGGTAATTGAGCCTACGAACCTATGAAATAATAACCAAATATATCGGGAAGGACTCTGGCGTAAAAGTTATCTTAGAACCTAATGCCGTTCCTACATGCGATATCAAAAATAAGATTATCACCCTTCCATCCAACATCAAGGAAGAGAATGTATTCGCGGCCCTTGCGGAGGCCATGCATGAGGCAGGCCATGTCCGCATGACCACAAAAGAGATAGCCAAGATACCGACTGATGAATTCGAACATTCTGTCCTTAATGCCATAGAAGATATCCGTATTGATAGAGAGAATTTCAAGATTCTTCCCAATATCAGGGAATTCTACCGCGAAGAGATGAAGATGTTGGATAAGAATAGAAAGGCTGCTCACGATATACCGCTATCGGCAAGGGTCCTATGCGATATCATCATGAGCCTTGAAGGATTCTCCGAATTCTGCGTCAATACTCCTGACGTGTGGAAGATCATAAATAAGAATAGTCTATTGAACAAGTCGGAAGATTTAATCTGGTGTCTCAATAGCCGGGACCATGATAAAGCTCGGAAGGTCCTTAAAGAGATATGCAAGGTCCTGCGGGATGAGGAGAAGAAGAAACAAAATCCCGCCGCCGGCCAGAATGACGATGGTGTTGGAAATAACGGTGTTGGGAAAGATGGCGGCGCCAAGAAACTCGAAGAAGGCCTCAAGAAAATAGTAAAGAACAAGGAAAAGGTCTTCGCACTTGGCGATAGAAAAGGTGGCAATACAAAGTCCGATATCGCTTGTCTTGGCCCTCTCGCGCTAAAAGAGATGACCAAGAATAGATTCGTGGATCTTCTCGATAAAAAAGAAAGACACAATATATCGGAGTATCAGGGCAAGCTCAATACCGATAATCTCCCCTCTTTCTTTACCGGAGACATTGAGGATCTTTTCAAGGAATCGGTTATTATTCGCAGAAAGAAGTCAAAGATACTGCTTGTTCTTGATAGATCGTCTTCGATGCATGATGAGCTTATAGATCGTATGCCGAAACGCCATCTTGTGGTAAAGGCGGCTAAAAGCATAGTCGATATCCTAAAGGAAGTTCAGGAAATCGAAGGAATCAATGTCGATTATGACATAGCCGCCTTTGCCGCTGAATATCGCATATTGAACAAAGAGACTTGGGAGAGAGAATATTTCACCGTAAATATGCCTGATGGTACACACTTGTCAGGCGCTTTCTCAAAAGCCCAGGACCAGATACTGAACGACCCGGAGATAAATGGCAATAGGCTTATTATCCTCATTACCGATGGCCAAGTAGCGCAAGGCCAGATAGAAGATATCAAAACCGACATCCTAAAACATAACCAGGATGTCCGATGTCTTATCATCGGCATAGGCGCAAGCATTGAAATCTTAAATCTCATAGGGCATGACAGAAATATCATAGCCGAAGAAATAGCGGACATAGTTTTACTAGAAGCAATACAAGACATGCTGGAGGGTTAAATGGCAAAAGTGCTCGTAGATAAAGATGATCTCAACAAGATACTGGATTATCTTATCGTATCTTGTCGTGAAGAAAGAGACTACCTTGAATGGGGTTATCCTAGGCCTAAGAACCATATCTGGCTTGTAATAAAACGCGTCAAGAAATCGCTAAGAGGTCAAAAATGAGGACTATAAAATCGATTGCAGAGTTAAAAAGACTGGCAAGTAATGGCGGTATAGAAGTATCGATTCTGCTTGCGGGAGGCGCTATCAGGTCTAGCAAGTTTGTGGACTATAATCCTGCCACAAGGAAGTGGCGAATCGAGAACTATAGTGATGGTTCTACGGTAAGAAAGTTATCGGATACCAACATTGTTGAAGCCATCCGGAAAAACGCATTAATAACGGAGGATGTCTAATGGGCGAAATGGCTGATATGGTTATAGAGGGTGGTATGTGCGGTCATTGCGGCGTGATATATCGAAAAGACCACGGCTACCCTGTCCTATGCAAGCGTTGTTGGGATAAAGCCACGCCTGAAGAAAGAAAAGGCTATCAGAAAGCTATCCACAAGGAGGGATGATGGGAAGAGTGCTCGACACAGTTCAAAGTAGCAGCAATCCGGGTAAAACCTATGACATCATGGAAGGCAAGGACGGCGTAATATATTGCACCTGCACGGCCTGGAAGATGCGCAAGACCTGCAAACATCTAAAAGAATGGGAGCAAAAGAATCTCACGCCGAAGACCATTGGCAACAGCAAACCAAATTCCCTCAAGGAAGTAGTATCCGCAGAAGTACAGAAGCTATTGTCCAGATAGGAGTATTATGTCACATATTTATCAGCCGAAAGATACCGCTGTATTCTGGATTGCCTATTATAGAAACGGCAAGCTTGTGAGGGAATCTCTTCATACCAGAGATCGAACCACGGCTAAATATCTACAGGCCAAAAATGACCAGAATCATATCGAAGGTAAATATATAACAGTCGATGCAGATGTAAAAACAGTTCTTGAAGAATATAAACTCGCAGGCGAGCACCAAAAAGGTAAACGCACCAATAGAGAAGATGAAGCTAGAATTCGTAACTTTATTGACTGGACCCATATCCAAAAGATAAAAGATATCTCTGAGAAGAATCTACAAGATTATTTTAATGAACGCATCAAAACAGGGCTTAAGCTTAATACCATCAACAGGTATAGGGCGAGCATTAAGGCTTTCCTCAACTTTTCGATAAGACGAAAATATATCTATGAAAATCCATTGCGCTATATAAAAGAATATAAAGTACCTAAAAATCCGCCGCGCTTCCTCACTAAAGATGAAATATCGGCAGTCATCAAAGAGGCAAAAAAAACTGACTTATATCCAATGGTAGCTACGGCTATTTATACTGGTATGCGAAGGGCTGAGTTATTCGCTCTAGAATGGCAGGATCTAGATTTTAAACAAAACATTATCACCGTGCGTAATAAATCGGATTTTACAACCAAATCCAAGAAATTCAGGATAATACCTATCTCTCCTATTTTAAGGCCTATTTTAGTCAAAATAAGGCAGAAAGAAGGCCATTGTTTCGACATCATCAACCAAAGGAGAGTTGTTAACAGAATACTGCGAAATGCCAAGGTTAAGAATACAGGGATAGCGTGGCATCTATTCCGGCATACCTTTGGAACTCAGCTTGCCATGGCCGGAGTGGATGTTGTAACAATAAAGGAATTGATGGGGCATGAGTCCGTAGAAACCACTATGATCTATCTTCATGCTGTAGGAAGCCATGTTAAAGATTCGATAGGCAAGCTAAAATTGAGGTTTTAAAACATTCATAATTTTATTCATAATTTTTTTCGGCAGAAATTGTTACGAGGAGTTTCTCCGACGGAGATTTTGGTGGGCCTCCCGAGACTCGAACTCGGCACGCCCACATTAAAAGTGTGGTGCTCTACCTGATGAGCTAGCGGCCCCTGAAAAGGGAAAACTATATATATTTAGCCGGCGATCTCTTTCTCTTTCGCGGCTAACATCGCGTCTATTTCTTTTATGTATTTATCCGTAAGTTTCTGTATATCGTCCTGCGCTTTGAATTTCTCGTCCTCGGTGATGACCTTGTCCTTTTCCGACTTCCTGACGTTCTCGATGGCGGCGTGCCTTGCTGTCCTTACGGAAACATGGCCGTCCTCGGCTATCTTTTTCAGGACTTTATCAAGCTCCTGGCGGCGCTCCTGAGTAAGCGGCGGCATAGAGAGCCTGATGACCTTGCCGTCGTTCGTCGGAGTGATGCCTATATCCGATTTAAGTATCGCTTTTTCTATATCGGGCATTACGCCCTTGTCCCATGCCTGGATCGCGATGAGGCGGGCGTCCGGCGTAGTCACTGCCGCAAGCTGTTTTAACGGGGTCGGAGTGCCGTAATAATCCACCTTTACGTTATCAAGTATCGCCGTAGATGCCCTGCCGGTGCGTATCGTGGAAAAATCCCTCTGCGTAGCTTCCACCGTCTTCTTCATCTTCGTTTCCGCGTCGTGTAAAATGTCTTTGGCCGTCATAACGTAACCCCCTATCCTTTTACTATTGTTCCTATTTTTTCACCCGTTATAACTCTCTTAATATTACCTTTGCGCATCAGGTCGAAAACTATTATCGGTAATTTATTGTCCATGCAAAGGCTCGTCGCGGTAGCGTCCATCACTTTCAGGCCTTTTTTCAGGACGTCGATATATCTCAAAGTGTCGAATTTCTTGGCTTTCTTATCTTTCATCGGATCGGCCGAATATACGCCGTCGACCTTAGTAGCTTTCAGGATGACTTCAGCGCCTATCTCTATCGCGCGCAATGCCGCGGTCGTGTCGGTCGTGAAATACGGGTTGCCCGTGCCTCCGACGAATATGACGACCCGGCCCTTCTCGAGATGCCTGATCGCGCGGCGGCGGATGAAAGGCTCTGCCAGCTGCTGCATCGCTATCGCCGTCTGGACGCGGGTAAATACGCCGATCTTCTCCAGCGCGTCCTGCAGGGCGAGCCCGTTGATGACGGTGGCGAGCATGCCCATGTAGTCGGCATTGACCCTGTCGATGCCCCTGGCGCTCGCCGCTTCGCCGCGGAAGATGTTGCCGCCGCCTATGACTATGGCGACGTCGACATTGAGCTTGCGTATCTCTTTGATCTGCTTGGCGATGGAGGCGGTGACGTCGTAATCGATGCCGTAGCCCCAGCGGCCCTGCAATGCCTCGCCGCTCAGTTTCAGTACGACTCTTTTAAAGGCTGCTTTTGTCATCGTTTTTTATAACTCTTCCCCTACCTGGAAACGGACGAACCTGCGGACGATAATATTCTCGCCTATCGTTCCTACCTTCGAAGCGACGACGTCCTTTACCTTCATGCTTGGGTCTTTAACGAAAGGCTGTTCCAGAAGGCAGGCGTCCTCATAAAATTTCGCGAGCTTGCCCTCGATGATCTTCTCGGCGGCGGCGGCCGGTTTGCCGGTAAGCTGCGCCTTGATGATCTCCGTCTCTTTTTGTACCGCGGCTTCGGGGACGTCTTCTTTATTTACGTACACCGGGTTCGACGCGGCGACCTGCATCGCCAGGCTCTTCACGAAAGTCTTGAAATCATCGTTTCGCGCGACGAAATCGGATTCGCAGTCAACTTCTATCAATACGCCGATCTTGCCGCCTAAGTGAATGTAGCTCTCGATCCTGCCCTCTTTAGTCTGCCTGCCGACCTTCTTCGTGGCAAGCGCGGCCCCGCGTTTCCTCAATATCTCTATAGCTTTATTTACGTCGCCGTTGGATTCTTTAAGGGCCTTTTTGCAATCCACGACCCCGGCGTTCGTTTTTTCTCTCAATTTTTTAATGGCATCTATCATCGGTTCTACTCCTATTTCATTTTAGTTTTTGCTTTTTTCTTTATCGGCACGTCTTTGGGGAGGGTTTCGTCCTCTTTCAACTTCAGATCGCCCGCGACCAATTCCTCGACCTTCTCGTCGATGACCTTTATCGTCTCGCCGGACTCTTCCTCCGCCTCTTCCTCGGCTTCTTTCCTGGCCTTCGCTTCGCTGGCGGCGAACGCCTTCTTGCCGCCCGATATAGCGTCGGATATCGTGCTTGTGATGAGCTTTATCGACCTTATGGCGTCGTCATTGCCCGGTATGACATACTGGATGACGTCCGGGTTGGAATTCGTGTCGACCAATGCTACGACGGGGATCTTCAGGATGTTCGCTTCTTTTACCGCGATATCTTCTTTCTTGGCGTCGACGACGAACATCGCTTTGGGCAATTTTTCCATCGCCCTGACGCCTTCGAGGTTCTTGTTCAATTTGTACATCTCTTTATTCAGTTTCGACGCTTCCTTCTTCGAGAGTTTCGCCATGGTGCCGTCCTCTTTTATCCTCTCGAGCTCTTCTAAGCGCCGCAAGCTTTTCTTGAGCGTCTGGAAATTCGTAAGCATGCCGCCCAGCCATCTCTGGTTGACGTAGAACATGCCGCACTTCATAGCCTCTTCTTTAATTATCTCCTGCGCCTGTTTCTTCGTTCCCACGAACAGGATGTATTGCCCGGCTTCGGCAATGCCTCTTAAGAAACTGCAGGCCTTTTCGATGGCATCCTCGGTCTTTTCGAGATCGATGATGTAGATGCCGTTCTTCTGGCCGAATATGTACTTCCTCATCTTAGGATTCCACCTCTTCGTCTCGTGGCCGAAGTGGACCCCCGCTTCCAGCAAATTCTTCATTAATGTGGATTCTACCATACTGTTGCTGCTGCCTCCCTTGGCTCGAAATTTTTCAGAGGAAATTCCGAGTTTTACGATCAATTTGGAAGACCCGGACTCGCTCTGTCAAGTTCATTCAGCCACGGTGTCGGCTAAGTGCCGAGGTCTTTAGACCGAGGCCAAAATACGGGCCCTATTTTTGAGTAGTATATTATATGCTATGAGGGGGCTCTTTGCAATACCTTTTTAGAGATTTTAGCCCTTAAATTGCATATCGTAGAGGCGCTTATAAAGCCCCTCTTTATGGAGAAGCTCCTCGTGGGAACCGCTGGCAACTACCCTGCCAAGGTCAAGGACATAGATCTTTGAGGCGTGTTTTATGGTGCTGAGGCGGTGCGCAATGACAAATACCGTCCTGCCTTTCATCATCCTGTCTATCGCTTCCTGTACAAGTATCTCCGACTCTGTATCGAGCTGAGAAGTGGCTTCGTCGAGTATAAGTATGGGCGGATCCTTGAATACGGCCCTGGCTATGGCCAGGCGCTGCTTTTCGCCGCCCGAGAGCCGGAAACCGCGCTCGCCCACCTCGGTATCGTAACCTTTAGGCATCTTCATTATAAAGTCATGCGCATTCGCTATGCGGGCCGCTTTTATGATGTCATCCTTATTATGGGTGCTTGAGCCGTAGGATATATTGGCGGCGACCGTATCGTTAAAGAGGATCGTCTCCTGGGTAACTATACCTATCTGTTCCATCAGGGATTTGAGCGTGCAATCGCGTATATCGACGCCGTCTATAGTGACGCGGCCCGCGGTCACGTCATAGAATCTCGGGACGAGATTGACGAGCGTCGTCTTCCCCACGCCGCTCGGGCCCACGAACGCGGCCACGGCGCCCACCGGCACCTCGAGCGATATGTCTTTAAGCACGTCTTTGGTCTCGTATTTAAAGGATACGTTCTCCATCCTGACGCATTTATTTATTTTCGGTAAAATCAAAGCGCCCGGTTTCTCGACGACGGACGATCTGGCGTCGAGCGCTTCGAATATCCGCTCGGCGGCGGCCATTGCCTGCTGGTTTATGGTATAGACATTGGTAAGGCGTTTTATCGGCTTCATTACGGATAGGATCGCCGCCAGGAACGCTACAAATGCTCCCGCCGACAACGCGCCCGATATTATCTCTTTGCCCGCGATCCAGAGTATCACGGCGACGCATGCTATTCCCACAAATTCCGTAATGGGGCTTACCACCGTCATACGCTTTATCTGCTTCATGGTAAGTTTATACAGGCTCTGGTTCTGGTCAGCGAATTTTTTCGCTTCGTAATTTTCCATCGAGAACGCTTTGACCACGCGGATACCGGATATCGTCTCGTGCAGAGTCACCGTGACTTCGGCCATCTTTTCCTGCGATTTCCTCGATATAGATTTAAGGCGCCTGCCGATCCTCGCCACCGGGTACACGACGAGGGCAAACAGGAGCATACTTATGCCTATCAAATTCCACGATATTGAAAAATATATCTTAACGAAGAGGAGTATACCTATATAAACGGCCAGCTGGACCGGCTGATAAAGAAGGTCCGTCAGCCCGGTAGATATTGAATCCCTTATTATCAACGCGTCATTGGTTATGCGCGACATAAGTTTTCCCGTGGCATTCTTGGAGTAAAAATCCATCGACAGGGTAAGAAGTTTCTTATATATGGTGTTTTTAACGTCCCTCACGACGCGCTGGGCGACATCATTCATCAGGTACGTCTGGCAAAATTCGAAGAAACTCTTCAGGAGCCATAGGACGATGACGATGAGTATCATATTATTCAGTAACTGTAACGGAGACAACGAGTTAGCGATGTCTACGATATGCTGGAGGGCAGGCGGCAAGTTAACGCCGAACGGTATTATTATCTTTTTACCCGTTATTATGTTGTCGACCAATGGTATTATCATACCTATCGACACACCGCCGAATGCGGATGATGCTATCATGCATAAACAGGCCAAGGCAAGCACCCAGGCATGCGGAAAAACGAATTTTATCAGCCTTTTGTAATTTTTCATGATTGAGCAATTATATTATCACACCGACGGGGCTTTGTCGAGGGTAAAGTTAGCTTGCTTATGGGCGGGTTTAGTGCTATAATCCCATTTAATTATGGCTATAAAGACGGATAAAGTGAAGGTAGGGGTTATCGGCACGGGCCGCTTGGGCTCGTTCCATTCCAAAGTATATTCGAGGCTGAAAAAGCACGTCAAATTCGTAGGCGTATGCGACTGTAATATCGAGCGCGCGCTCGAAGTGGGCAAAAAATACCATACCGCAAGCTATTCCGACTACGAGGACCTTTTCGATAAGGTAGACGCCGTAAGCATAGCTGTCCCGACAAGCCTGCATTACAATATAGCCAAAGATTTCTTGAAACACAATATACACGTCCTGATCGAGAAGCCTATCACGAAGACGCTATCCGAAGCTGACGAGCTGATCGAAATAGCGAAATCGAAAAACCTTATAATCCAGGTTGGCCATGTCGAAAGGTTCAATTCCGCGGTCCTTGCCATAGAGCCGTACCTCAAAAAGCCCAAATTCATAGAATGCCAGAGGCTGGGCCCGTTCTATAAAAGGGTCGACGACGTCGGCGTAGTCCTGGACCTGATGATACACGACATCGATATAGTGCTCGGCCTGATAAAACAGGACGTGGTGCACATAGAAGCGGTGGGATTGAGCACGATATCCGATTTCGAGGACGTCGCGAACGTCCGCCTCACTTTCCAGGACGGCACGATCGCCGACATCACGGCCAGCCGCGTCACGAAGGACGTCGTCCGGAAGATGCGCATATTCCAGGAGGATTCGTACGTATCCCTGGATTACGTCACCCAGGAAGCCGCGGTATTCACCAAGACCGAGGACAAGATAATAAAAGAAAAGATCAAAATAAAGAAAAAAGAGCCCCTCAAAAAAGAGCTTAAATCTTTCATCGAATGCGTAAAGACCAATAAAAAACCTATCGTCTCAGGCGTAGAAGGACGGCGCGCCCTGCAGGTGGCGCTCGAGATAGTCGAGAAGATCGCCCCTTCCGCGCACAAATAAGATCGATAACGCCATGGCCCAGAAAAAGATCCTCATAGTAGCCGGTGAACCGTCCGGCGACCTCCACGCGTCCAATCTCGTCAAAGATATGAAAGCGCTCGATCCCGATCTTAAGTTTTTCGGGCTCGGCGGGAAGATGTCCAAAGACGCGGGCGTCGATACGATATTCGACATATCGAAACTCGCCCTCGTAGGGCTTGTCGAGGTCTGGAAGAACATATTTACCGTCGGGAAAGTTTACAAAAGCCTGCTGGATAAAGTAGATGCCGAAAAGCCGGATCTTGCGATACTCGTAGATTATCCGGGGTTCAACCTGCGCCTGGCAAAAGAACTTAAAAAGCGGTCTATCCCGGTAGTGTACTACATAAGCCCCCAGGTGTGGGCGTGGGGACGCGACAGGGTCAATATAATAAAGAGATGTGTTACCAGGATCGTCGTCTTCTTCAAATTTGAGGAGGAACTGTATAAAACCTACTCGATAGACGCCGAATTCGCCGGACACCCGCTTCTCGACACCGTAAAAGTTTCCCGCTCCAAGGATGAGACCCTTAAGGCATACGGACTCGATAAAGATAAGGTCACGATAGCGCTCCTGCCGGGTTCGCGCTCACTCGAGATAAACACTCTCCTGCCCATAATGGTAAGCTCAGCCAAACTCATAAACGAGCGGCTCAAAGACACCCAATTCATAGTGGCTAAATATTCCGGCCTGCCGATGGATATGTATAAAAAGATCATAAGCTCGTCGGGGCTCGACATAAAAATAGCCGAGAGCGACGCTTACAATGTCGTCGGGGCCGCCGACTTCGCGATAGTCACTTCCGGCACCGCGACGCTCGAAACGGCCATTATCGGCACGCCTCTCGTCATAGTCTATAAGGCGAACCTCCTTACTTACATGGTTTACAAATTCGTGGCCACCATACCGTTCCTCGGGATAGTGAACATTATCGCGAATAAGGAGATAGCCCCGGAAATGCTGCAATACGACGCGACGCCCGAGAACATATCGGCTGCAGTCGTTTCCAGATTATCGGATCCGGGAAAATTGAAAGAGATGAAGGAAGGGTTGGCCGGAGTTAAGTCTTCTTTGGGCGCGCCCGGCGCCCGTCTGAGGGCGGCAAAAGCCGTCCTGTCGGTGATCCGCTAGATTATAATTATCGAAATATCTTTCCCGTCGGCAAATTTAATAACCTCTTCCCTGTCCAAAAGAAGCGTCTTATCCGCTTCCAGGGCGAGCGCTTTGCCTCCCACAGAAGCGAGGACTTTGACGGTATCGATTCCGACGAGCGGGACGTCGAAACGCATATCCTGGTCGGGCCTTGCCACCTTTACCGCTACGAACCCGCCGTTAACGAATTTACCGGACCGCGCTATCGTTTCGTCGGTGCCCTCCAACGCTTCTATGGCTATGACCGTCTTATCCTTTACCACTATCGTCTGTCCTATGTCGAAACCGGATAATTTTTTAGCCACTTCTTTGCCGTAATTTATGTCGTCGGTCTCTTCTTTTGTCGGTTTGCGGCTTGTGAGGACGCCGCGGGACGGTATCAGGTCTTTTAGATATGTGGTCGAGTCGAGGACTTCCACCCCGAATTTTGATAGGACGCCGTTCACCGCGTTCAGGACGGCGTAATCTTTCTTGTCCTTTATCTTATCCATGATCTTCTTCGCGTCTTTGTCGAGGGAGTCCTCATCTTTAAAAAGGATGTCTTTTTTGATCTTGCCCAGCATTATTATCTTTTTTATTCTCTCGGTAACGAGAAGTAGGAGGGCTTTCTGCAGGTTGCCCCACGGGACCCAATGAAGTTTATCGACGTACTTTTCGAGGTCGGGCGAAGTGACGCCTTTAAGGCCGAAAGCTATGACGGTGTCGCCTTTTTCTTTGGCCACTTTTGAAAATACCAGAGGGAGTTTGCCTTCGCCCGCTACAAGGCCGATACGTGCCATCGCGCCAGAGTCCTCTTTTTTATCGTGTCCCGTCGGGATTAATGAACGCGAACATCATGTCCGCTTCCGCGACGACTTCGTTATCCACTTTGGCCGTGCCGTGTATCTTCATCACGCCCATTTTCACTTTCAATAGATCGATCTCCATCCTGAGAACGTCGCCCGGCAATACGGGCTTGCGGAATTTGGCGTTGTCTATGGTCAGAAAATACGCGAGCTTGCCGAGATTCGCTTTGACGCTGAGCGCGCCTACGCCTCCGGTCTGCGCCATCGCTTCCATTATCAGGACGCCGGGCATTATGGGGTGCCCCGGGAAGTGTCCCTGGAAGAAAGGCTCGTTTATGGTCACATTTTTTATGCCCACTACCCTGTTCTCGCTTATCTCGATGATCCTGTCTACAAGAAGGAACGGATACCTGTGAGGCAGTATCTTCTGTATCGCGTTTATGTCAAGGGTCTTTCCTATTTCGACAACCGGCGCTGCGCTCATGATGCACTCCTCTCTCTAACCAACAGTAGGTCACCCTTAAGGGTGACCTACATTGTGGATAACTTTAAGTTTCTTCACAAGTTCCATATTTAACGTGTGGCCGCTCTTTATGGCTACCACGTGCCCTATAACAGGCATACCTAAAATATACAGGTCGCCTATAAGATCAAGTATCTTATGCCTGACAGGCTCGTCGGGAAAACGTGCCTCGGTCTTTACGGGTCCGTTCTTACCGATGACAAGGGTGTTGTTATAGTCGGCGCCCTTGCCCAGCCCCCTCTTTAAAAGTTCCATCGCTTCTTCTTCCAGGCAAAATGTCCTCGCCGGCGCGATCTGGCTTTCGAAATTCGTTTCATTGACCGTTACGCTGCAAAATTGCGTCCCGAGGCCGGGCCTGTTATACGAAAGAGTATACGAAACTTTAAATTCCTCGTCGGGCAATACCGCTATAAGGCTGTCTTTCGAAGCGCACCAGACCGGCTTATCGACCTTCAGGTATTTTTTCGGGGCATCCTGGTCGGCAATGCCCGCTTCTTTTATAAGATCGGTGAAACCTTTGGCGCTGCCGTCCAGACCGGGCAGTTCCACATTGTCCAGCTCGAAAGTGATATTATCGATCGAGAACCCGGAAAGAGCGGCCAGAAGGTGCTCTGTCGTCTGTATCTGGAACGGTCCGAACCCTAAAGCGGTCCTGCGCTCGACCGAGGCGGAATCGTTCAGGTCTATCGAATTAAGATTGAGCGAAGGTTTGCCGGGAAGGTCGGTCCTTATGAAAGTTATGCCCGAATTTACCGGGGCGCTATTCAGGATTAATTTGACTTTTCCACCGGTCTGAAGGCCTATGCCCGATACGGCAGCCTGTTCTTTTATGGTCCTCTGGTTCTTCATTACTTTTCTAATTCTTTGATCTTGGCTTCGAGGGCACGGACGCGTTCGAATAATTTTGGAAGAAGCCCCAGCGACGCTATCTGCTCTCTGGCCTTGTCGATGGGTTTCGACGGATAACCGAAGAGCACCGTCTTGTCAGGGTATGATTTATGTATGCCCGTTTTGGCGCCGGCCATGACAAAATTACCGATCTTCACGTGGTCGGACACTCCGACCTGGCCGCCTAATATGCAGTTTCTGCCGAGTTCGGAGCTTCCCGATATGCCCGACTGTCCCGCTATAACACAATCCTTCCCTATTATCACATTATGCGCGATCTGGACGAGATTATCTATCTTAGAGCCGTGCCCGATGACGGTTTTATTGAATCTGGCCCTGTCTATAGTAACGCAGGAGCCTATCTCTACGTCATCTTCGATCACGACAGTACCTAACTGCGGTATC
The DNA here is from genome assembly GCA_028715345.1 of Candidatus Omnitrophota bacterium. Lineage (GTDB taxonomy): Bacteria > Omnitrophota > Gorgyraeia > 2-01-FULL-45-10 > 2-01-FULL-45-10 > FEN-1322. The sequence continues at coordinate 17,860 of JAQUSB010000026.1, forward strand.
TTCACCTGGGTGCCGTCCTTTTGGATATCATAACCGAACCCGTCGCTTCCTATAACGCTGCCCGGGTGGACAATAACGCCGTTGCCTATGGTTACCTCTTCCCTTATCGTAACATTAGGATATATTATGCAGCCCCTGCCGATATTCGTGTTCTTGCCTATATAGCAGAACGAGTAAATGGCGGTATTATCGCCGATGGACGCGCCGCTTTCGACGACGACATATGGCCCTATACCGACGTTCTTACCTATCAGGGCGTCTTTAGCTATAACGGCGGAAGCGTGCACGCCTTTAGGATGGGGTATCCTGCCCGGCATCGCGAAGTCTATGATCCTGGAGAAAGCGATCGAAGGGTTATCCACTTTTATGATAGGCTTGTCAAAATCCCCCTTCAGGTTCCTGGGCACTACGACGCAGCTCGCCTTCGTGGAATTGATAAGCTCGGGGCGCTGGGGATTAAGAACGAAAGCCAGATCTCCTTCCCTGGCTTCGTTCACACCGTTTATACCTTTTATCAGAACCTCGCCGCTTCCGACGAGCTCCCCGTTAACGAATTTAGCGATGTCTTTGGTTTTTGCCTGCATGATCTATTTATTCAGTTTGGCCAGGATCTCGGCTGTCAGGTCATACTGTTCCGCGCCGTAAAGGAGCATACGCGAATTCATCACTACGTCGTATCCGTTCGCTTTGGCGTAATCGGTCACCACTTTCTCGATGTCTTTCATTATGCCGCCTAAAGCATCGTTCCTGTCTTTGACAAGTTCGTTCCTTGCCTTAGTGTCATAGTCCTGCAGGGATTTTATCTTGGTATCTATCGCTTTCTGTTTCTCCGCTTTGGCCTTTTCGGATAGAAGCGCCTGTTCGTCTTTAAGTTTCTTTATTTCCTCGATCAGCCTGGACCTTTCCGCTTCTTTCGTCTTGCCTTTTTCTTCCAACGCCTTTTCCGCGTCTTTTGTCTTCTTGTATTCGTCGAATATTTTTGCCAGGTCGACATAGGCAAGCTTCATTTCTTTCGCAAATACTGTTTCACATGCCGGGCCGGCGAACAATCCCGCCGCAAATATCAATGCCGTCAATAAAATTACACTTTTCCTCATCAGACTACCCCCTTTTAGTTTTAGAAACCTCTGCTCATGCTGAAATAAAATTGGCCTTCTCGCTTGTCTTCGTGGTTCTTGGTGAGCGGGATACCGTAATCCACCCGCACCGGGCCAAGCGGCGTCTTAACCCTCACTCCAACGCCTGTACCCGATTTAAATTGCGTGGCGTTATCGAGAAAATCGTCTATCTTGGGCCATACGTTACCTATATCATAAAAAACCGCGCCCTTGATTATCTTTTCATATATAGGGAAGGTCAGTTCGGCATTGCCTATAAGTATAGCGTCGCCTCCTACGGGATCGTTGGAGCCGCTGTCCCTCGGGCCTACCGACCGTTCTTTGTAACCGCGGATGGTATTGGCGCCGCCGGCATAGAACCTGTCGTAAACAGGGACGTCTCTGGTGTTGCTGTAGGCCTTAGCAATGCCTCCCCTTGCTT